>JADFXY010000230.1:0-7470 GCA_015233355.1 Deltaproteobacteria bacterium
CTGGAACGGAGCGACACCGCCAAAGACCGGCACGTGGGTGGCGAGGTCCGGCCGCATACCCAAGACTTCATTATGCTGGTCGCCCGGATTTATGCCGCGCACGGATGGACAGTCCATCTTCGGCCCGACGGCCTGACCACCCCGATCTGGTATTCTTCTTTCGGCGTGTGGTATAATGAATTCAATGACGGAGAGAACTTCACGGCCAGCCATTCACCTAACTTCAAGGGTGGCTGGAAACCCATGGACGGCGAAGGGAAGCAACTCCTGGACGCGGCGCAATTGATCGAGAATGAGGTCCGGGTCCTTTCTCGGCCGGGCACTGTCATTCCCCTGGCCAAACCTGATGATCCCAATATACTCGTTGACTTCGATATCGACTCACCTTATATTGAATTTCTTGGAAGTTTGGTTTCGGCGCCAGCCCTGGCGGCCATCATTCAGGCCGGCCAAAAAGGATTCACCGGCTTTGCGGCCACCTTAGGCGGGTCGATGGGCCGCACCTCAGAGATCATTTTTCGAGACCTTGGGATTCCGGTCGGCGATCAGGGCCCTATCAGGTACTTGTTCCAGAAGGAAGACTCAGCCTATCATGGACTGGGCCTGGTTAATGGGGTTAACCACGGCGTTGATCCAGGCAAGCCGGAGATCTATAAGCATATTGGAGCGGATGGCTGGTTACGGCAAGCAACCCCTGGGTCTTTGGTGTTTATCTGGGATCCGGATGGAGACAGGTTTAACATTGTCACCACGGCTTCAGCCGAAGAAGCTGATTTAGCCCGGCAGGTCGGGTTGGAGGTTGACCCTCTGTCCTCTGACCGGGTCCTGGTCTATTTCAAACCTAACCAGATCTATTTCATGCTGGCCGCCTTCCGGATTGCTGAACTTAAGGCCAATGGATTAATCGATAAGTACGACTGGATGGTCATGGAGACCTGGCCCACCAGCCGGTCCATTGGAGAGTTGGCGGAGAAAGCCGGGTTGAAAGTAATCCGGACGCCGGTGGGATTCAAATACTTCGGCAACGCCTTGGCCGAGTTGGAAAATCAACTCTGGTCCGATCCGCCGCAGGTGCCAGTCCGGTTTAAGGATGTCCTGGGCCGGGAAACCATTATCGGCCCCCATCCCAGGGTGCTGATCATGGCCGAAGAATCAGGCGGGGCGGCGATGGGCGGGGCGGAATTTATGACCAGCCGCCATGCCCGGACTAAATCCCTGGCCATGAAGGAAAAAGACGGCATGCAAGTGGGATTGGTCACCCTGGCTCTGGCCGCCGATCTGTATCTCAAAAAAACCTCCTTCGCCGCCTACTACCACCGTCTGATGGACCAAAATGATATCACTTTCCGTTTTTATGAGCGGGATGACATTATCCTATATGACGAAAATAGTCCTCCTGAAACAATGGGTGCGGTCAAGGCCGAAGGGATGCGGCGGCGGGACCGGACCGTGGGATTTTTCAAAGGATTAATCGGTAAATCTCCCAACGAGGTGCACCGTATCTTGACCCAGCGGGCTAACGGGTTTTCATTTCCACCAGTTAAGGATATATTTTGGGCCGGCGACGGTACCTTGATTGAAATGGAAAATCTCTGGTGGGAACTGCGGGCTTCGGGAACGGACGCCGTGCTTCGGTATTACATTGAAGGCCGGGACATAAAGCTAATCCGTGGGGTTAACCTGGCTCTCCAGAAGCTTGCTCTGGACTGAGAGGCCGGACATGCGAATGGTGCTGCAACGGGTTAGCCAGGCCCAGGTCTACGTGGCCGGAGAAGTGGTTGGGACCATCGGCCGGGGGCTGGTCGTGCTCCTGGGCGTGGCTCCGGAGGACACTATCAAAGAGGCCGACCTGCTAGCCAAAAAAGTCGTTGAATTACGTATCTTTGAAGATGGCGAAGGGAAAATGAATCTGTCGGTTAAAGACGTGGCCGGCCAGGTCCTGGTCGTTTCTCAGTTCACCCTGTTGGCTGATTGCCGCAAAGGCCGCCGCCCTTCTTTCACCTCCGCCGCAGACCCGGCTAAAGCCGAAAAATTGTATGAGTACTTTATCACCCGGATTCAAGCCGCTGGAGTACCCACAGCCCAGGGAAAATTTGGGGCCATGATGGAAGTGGCCCTGGTTAATCATGGTCCGGTTACTTTGGTGATCGATAGCAATCAACTTACCTCCCGGAATCAATCAGGTACTTGATCAGAAGACCTTGGCCTCAGTGATGAGCCTGATTTCGGGAGGACTCAATGGAAGCTGCGAGTTGGTCGGAACGCTGCTGTGCGGGGACTTCTTGCATCTTTTGGGAATTGAATATCTGCCCATCGGGGTTATGGCATCTTCATGGCCTATCAGCGGATGGAGTGCAGACGTGCAGCCGCAATCAGCGGCTCGGAGCGGATGTAGATGGCAGTAGATCATTATTTGTATCAGTTCGGCTACCTGGCCCTGTTCTTCGGAGCGGTAATCGAAGGTGAAACCTTTGTCTTGTTAGCCGGGTTGGCTGCATACAACGGTATCCTATCCCTGCAGTGGGTTCTTTTTTGGGCTTATTTCGGAGCGATGGTCGGCGATCAGTCCTTCTTTTTCCTGGGGAGATTGCGGGGCCGCGAATTTCTGGATCGGCGAAAAAATTGGCGGGATCGTTGTGGGAAGGTGTTTCATTGGCTCCATACCCACCAGATCATGGTTCTCCTGTTTTATAGATTTATCTACGGATTCCGATCTGTGACCCCATTTGTCATCGGCCTGACCACAATTCGGACCAAGTTTTTTATTGCCATTAATGCTCTGGTGTCGTTGGCCTGGACTATCCTCGTGGCTGTCGGAGGGTATTATCTGGGCTACCTCCTGGATCATTCCGGGATTAATCCCAAGCATCTGCAAGTCTGGCTGTTTCTGGGCAGTTTCTTTACCCTGGCCGTCATCGCGGCCGCCAAGGTCCGGAAATAGGCGGCTATCCATCGGCATGGATATATTCTAACCTGAGTTCGATGAGTATGCTAAGCACTTAGCGTCAAGGGTCATAATTAAATCCGCAGATTGGGCCGATTTGCGCAGATTAAAGGAGACGAATGATCGCACGCGCCTGTGGGTCTAATTCATCTGCGTCCATCTGCGAAATCTGCGGATAACTTTCTGGTACTTAATTAAAAAACTGGTCGAACTCAGGTTATTCTAGCTTTATCACCATGATTGATGCCGATTCCGGTATTCGAGAAAGAGCATAACCCAAAGGACGCCGCCCTTTCTTTCTATTTGTGCTCCTTGTGTTATGCTTTTTCTTGTTTTGAGCTTTTGTCGAGCCAAACGAGGTCACCAGGTGATTTCCGATCAAGTAAAGAGGCGGCTGAAGTCTATTGTGGGCAAGGAGAACGTACTCACCCGTCAAGAAGATGTCCTGATGTATGCCTATGACGCCACCAACCGGCATTATACACCCGCAGCCGTGCTCTTCCCCACTCAGGCCGACCAAATTTCCGAAGTGATGCAGTTGGCTAACCGGGTCCCGTTTAATGTCATCCCCAGGGGCGCGGGCAGCGGCATGACCGGAGGAGCCTTGGCCGTTAGAGGCGGCGTGATTCTCTGCCTGGCCAAGATGAGTCGTATTTTGGAAGTAGACCGGCAAAACCTTATTGCCCTGGTCGAACCGGGAGTGATTACTTCCGATCTCCAGGCCGCGGTGGAAGACGTGGGGTTGTTTTACCCCCCGGATCCCGGCAGCGTCAAATTCTCCACTATTGGTGGTAACGTGGCCGAATGCGCCGGCGGGATGCGGGCGGTCAAATATGGAGTGACCCGGGATTATGTCCGAGGGCTTAAGGTGGTTTTGCCCACCGGCGAAATCATCCGAACCGGAGTCAAGACGGCCAAGGGTGTGGTGGGTTATGACCTGACCCGGTTGATGGTCGGATCTGAGGGAACCCTGGGGATTATGACCGAGATCATCCTCAGATTGTTGCCTAAACCGGAGGCCAAGAAGACCTTGCTGGCCCTGTTCCACGTGATTGATGACGCAGCCGCGGCCGTGTCTCGGATCATGACCTCGGGAGTGACTCCGTCTACATTGGAATTCATGGACCAGGCGTGCATTCGGTGCGTCGACCAGGCCCTGGGCTTAGGCTGGCCCACGGATGCAGAGGCGCTGCTGCTGATAGAAGTTGATGGCCGCCTCGACCAGGTGGACGTCGAAATAAAGGAACTGGCCGGCATTATCTCGGCCTTTTCTCCCCAGCAAGTCACCGTGGCCCAGACGGCCGAGGAAGTGGACTCCTTGTGGCGGGCCAGGCGATCCATGGGGCCGGCCTTGGCCAATATCCGCCCCGGCAAAATCAATGAAGACGTAGTCGTGCCCATTAGTTCCATCCCGGACATGATCCGGGCCGTCGAAGGCATCAAGGCTCGCTATCGGGTCAATATCTTAACCTTTGGTCACGCCGGGGACGGCAACCTCCACGTCAATGTCCTGCTCGACTGGAATGACCCCGACGAAACCGCCCGAGCCCACTACGCCGTGGATGATATTTTCAAACAGGTCATTACCCTGGGCGGGACCATCTCGGGAGAGCACGGCGTGGGTATCACCAAATCCGCTTACCTGAGCTATGAATTAAACCAGGCCGAGATAGATATCCAAAAACGAATCAAACAGATCTTCGATCCCAACAATATTCTCAACCCGGGGAAGATATTTCCGTGATTGGAGTTGCTCCGGTTGATGGCTCTGTCCTGCGGCGGTCATCATCTGCTTAGTCATCCGCCCTATGCCCTGCAACTGTTATGTGCCCATCCTGATATCCCTTTTCGAGCCGAACTTCTTTTTACCCCGCATCGCCCTAATGATGGGGGCCGGCAGGCACCGCCGCCCAACGGAGATATAAAGTAATGCCAGACTCGCCGGCCTTTGCCGAAGCCCTGTCCCAGGCGCGGGCCAAACTACTTGACACAAGTGCCAGAAACCGCCTGCTGAATTACAGAAAAAGCACGGCCAGAAGTATCACCATCATTGATGGACGGCCCGATCATGTCTTTACGACACTGGTGGATGAGGGCAAAGAGATGGATCTGCTCCCTCTCGTCCCAGCCCCGTCGGATAAGGAGACAACCGGAAAAGACGCAGCAGACCATTCTGATGGGGAGACCGGCCAACCGGAACTCTCCGAAGCGGTCACCGACCATTGCCTCGAACTCAATCTGCCGCGGCTAACGACACCGGGAAATAGCCCCGATAGTCAATTGCAGACCACGGAAACACCGGAGCGGCTGGAGCGGCTCGGGGCCAAACTCAAGCAGGAAGCCCGCAGCGCCATCGAAGAAACCGGCTGCAATATGTTGCACCTGGCCATTGGGTTCCTGGAGTGGTCCGAGAATCCGGCCTCCTCGGAAACCCGGCAAGCGCCCCTGATCCTCGTCCCGGTCACCATCCAGCCGGATAAGCTCGACAAGCAGACACAAACTTATTCATATAAGCTGGCCTACACCCAGGAAGACCTGGAAATTAACCTGTCCCTGGCCCACAAGCTGGACAGCGACTGGGGCCTGAAACTGCCCGAGTTCCGGGAGAACATCTCCCCTGAGTCGTACCTGGCGGAAACGGCCCGGGAAGTGGCCAATCTGCCGGGCTGGCGGGTCTATCCCCGGATGGTCCTTGATCTTTTCAGTTTTGCCAAGATCGCCATGTTCAAAGATTTAGATGACGGTCGCCGGCCTGATGGAGGTAAGTTGAGCGACAACTTATGTCTGAACCAGATCCTGGTCGGCGTTGAACCCGGGGATGCCGCGGTTCGACCTTCCGATGTTCAAGAATACAACATTGACCGGGATGTCCAGGCGCGTCAAACCTGCTTGATCCTACCGGCCGACAGTTCCCAGCATTCGGCCATTATCGATGCCGCGCTCAATGAAGGCAACCTGGTCATCGAAGGTCCTCCAGGCACCGGGAAATCCCAAACCATCGCCAATCTTATCGCCACCGCCCTGAGCCGGGGCCGGACCGTCCTTTTCGTGGCCGAGAAGCTGGCCGCCCTAGAAGTGGTCAGGCAACGCCTGGATGATGTCGGCCTGGGCGATTTTTGCCTGGAGCTGCACAGCCATAAGACCCAGAAGGGCAAGCTGCATGAGGATATCAAAAAACGGATCAACGGGATATACCCGGACGCGGTCGGCCTGGATCTGGAATTGCAGGATCTGGACACGGAACGGCGGAAGCTCCTGGAATATTCCAGGATCATGAACCGGCCGGCCGGCCCCAGGGGAGAACTGATTTATGAATTATTCTGGGCGGCAGAAAACTGGCGTGGCCAAACCAGCCAGGGCGCCCATCTCTTCCGGGTCGATCGGGCCCTGGACCGGCCCTGGGCTGAAATCAACCGGAATGCCTCGATTATCCAGGACCTGGCTAACCTGCGGGAAGAACTGCCCCCCCAGGCTATCCAATGCTGGCAAGTCCTTCGCCCAGACAAGCTGTGTTCCCCAGACCAAAACGAGGTGAATGACGTCCTTGAGGCCATGCAAGTTAATCTGGTGGAGATGCTCAGCCGGTTCGAGACTCTAAAAAATGAACCTGGTCTGCCCCTAACCGGAACTTTAGGAGAGCTTCGGGATTTAAGTGCGGCTCACCCCGAAGTGTGTGCCGGCATTCCAGACAACCTGGTCACGGGACTGGGTCGGATATTCTTAGACGGACAAAATTTTCAGGTCCTGGAGCGCCTTGACGCGACGATCGGCAAGTTGCGGGAGTCCTCATTACGCGCCTCCGCCATCATACCCCGCAAAGATACGGCGTCCCTGGAAGCCCTCCGGAAGTTGGCTGAATCCATCGCCCGGTTGGCAGATGATGGTCTTGGCCGGCTGACGTTGCAGGAGATTCAGACTCTTTGTCTCGCGCTCAACGACTCGGCCGGAGATATCCCGGAACTGGCCGGTCTGGCCCCAGGTTTGGCCCGGTTTCTGGTCTGTCAGGCCCAGTCAATGCTCCGGCAGCAGAGGGTTTCACTCAAGTCATTCTTTAAGCCGTCGTTCTGGAATCTGAAGTCCATGGTCAGCGCCTATCTGGATCATGACGCAGAATTTAACGCAGATGAAGCGTTTGCTCTCATCCAGACCAGGATCAAAGACAGATCGGAATTGGGCGCGAAAGCCGATGACTCCCGGCCCCTGGAGGGGTATCGCGACCTGGTTGACCCCGGTCTGGTCATGAACACCGGCTGGGCCCGGCTGGTGACCGACATTGACTGGACCCGGAAACTTATGCCGGACCTAGAGTCCCCAGTCCGGACCGGGAGCCTGGGGCCGCCCATATTTGAGAATCACCAGGAGATGGACAAACAAGTCCAGGCCCTCCAAGGTATGATCGGGCGCGTCCGGCAGTCGTTGACGCGGGCTCGAATTTCCGTCAAACCTGAAGATGGCCTGGATACGGTGGTCTCCTTGATCCGGTCTCGTCAACACGCTTTTGAGGAGGTTCTGGCTCAGACCGTTGA
>JADFXY010000231.1:0-7394 GCA_015233355.1 Deltaproteobacteria bacterium
CGAGAGCAGATTGTGACCATGAGGGATTTAACCAAAAAACTACAGAAAATCACCAAGTATGAAACCACCGGGTACGCCGGTAAAACAAAAATTATTGATATTGATAAGAGTTCCGGGTGATGCCCTGACTATGTACTTTAAGAAATTCAGTTGAAATAACTGGCTGAGTGGTAAAGACAAATCTTTGTGCCAGGCGGATTGGACATGAAAGAAGGCCAAAGGGTCATGGAATTTAATCCCGAGGTAGATCAGGTAGGATAGCATGGCTACAGCCGTTAAAGGTAAAAATATGAACAAGTTTTTTAGTTCAACTCCGGCCGCAGTTGGTTGTTTCTCAACACGGTACAAGCTCCAGACTCTCCGGGCCAGGAAGATAAACAGAATAGCCGCCGCCAAAATTCCATAGGGCCGCGATAATGAGGCCAGATTGATGAAAATCGCTGATACCAGATAGTTTTTTTTGATTTCGAGAAAGTAAATAGTCAGCACGATGGTGCAGATCCAGGCCGACTCGGCGTAGCCGGAAAAAAGGAACAGACTGAACGGGTTGGTAAAGAAGAAAAGAAGAGCAATCCCGGGGTTGGCCAGACCACACACTTTGGCGAAGATTTGATACAGCATCACGGCTGTTATCAGGGAGAGCGTAAATGCTGTCAGCAGGAGACTGTGGGCGGTGCTCAATCCAAATATAACCTTGACCAGACCTCCGAGCATTGGAAAAAGAGGGAAAAAGGCCACATTTTGCTGAATGTGAGGGTCCCCATTGTAGTGGTAGCCAAAATCAACGATGCCGGCATACCAGCTACTGTCCCAAGGCAAGAGTTCAAAGCGTCCAGGGGCTAAATAATAAGCGGCCAACCGCCCACCCAGGAACAGGCCCAGCCCCACTAAATAGATGGCTATCGCTTTTCCGTGTAGTCTTATTATTGCCGACCCGGCCCTCCATCCCAAAGCCATGGGGGATACCTTCCAGCCCGGCAGTTTTTCAGTGGGAAACCCTTCAACCGCATCCAAGAAATAGTTCTCCTGTTAACAATGTGTTAGAGTGAGGCCTTCCGGCCAGCCTCTGGAGGGGCATGGGACTGCCTAAGATGTTGCGAGCTCCCCACTCCGCCGGGATGACCGGACACCAGCGCTCCAATTGAAACAATATTGCGCCCGAATACATTTGATACTTTCAGAGAGACCTGTTACCGGCTAATCGGAGAAAACACGCGGCAACCGGCCATCCATGATCTCGGGAAACCATAATCGCCGATAGTTGAGGTGTAGTTCCGGTTCTTAGAAAGTGAATACCTTATACTCAGGACTGGTCATCATATCAACCAACAATGGTGCTCCGGAAATCTTCGCCCCAGGGATAAGATCCTCTGGAGAAACCAATCGCTTATCGGCACAAGCTTTGCAAACGTGAATGACGGCTTTTTTGCTCACCAGTTCGTCCAACAGATCTTTCATATGTTCTCCCGTTGAAGATCTTATGCCTTCGGCCAGGCCTAGCTGAGCCCAATGGATGGCGTCATCAATTAGAAAGACGTCCACCGGAAGGTCTTTGCGGGCCGTCATGGCGGCAAACTGCATGGCCCGGGTGGCTCCGCCGGACTTTTCAAAGCCTTTTGTCATGATAAACAAAAACTTTTCCATTTGTGTCTCCAGTTAACATCATCAATTAATCTTGTTTAGCCATTCCTGGATAAAAAAGAAAGCCGCGGCTTTTCCTAATTTTTGTGTGTGCTGTTTCTTATCACATTCCGGAATATTCAGGTCGGCTGTGGCCCGGATGGTAAATCCGGATCTAACTTAATTGTTTATTTTAAGACAGTCAACGGAAAAAACCCAAATGAATCATTGGAATTCATAATCACCCCAGGGGCATACGCGAGATGTAGTATAAATTTACTATGACCCCGATAAAATAACGGCAACTTGATGTATTGTTATAATTTTTTTTTATTCGGGCTATTGTCGGTAGAAAAATGTTGACAATTTCAAACAAACGTTTAAAATTTATGTTTTAAAATAAGCTCATCTCGGTCCCTTGGAAGCAGCCGGGAAGTCACTTGAAAAATTAAATCAAACCTGATATGAAGACACTGGTTTCGCGTTCACCCTGTGACGGCACCGGACCGGACCATGCCTGATCAATATACCTGATACCCGGCATCCCCAGCTTCGGCGAGGCAACGAAAATCAACCTGAGATCAAAAATGGAACCCATGAAACATCCTGATATGAATGAACTTAGGGCTGGCCGCTATTCTATCTGGGCGGCATTTAGTCTGCTGCTGGTCGGGTTGAGCTTTATCGCCGCCTGCAATGGCGAAAAAACTGACCAGATGAAGAAAAAGGCCCCGGAAGCGGTCCCGGTGAAGGTCGGCCAGGCTATTTCCAAGACTGTTCCGGTTCAGTTGGAAGCAATCGGAAATGTGGAGGCCCTGACCACCGTGTCGATCAAGTCAAGGGTGGTCGGCCAACTCAAAAAGGTTCATTTCCAGGAGGGCCAGTTTGTCAACAAGGGTGAGTTGCTCTTTACCCTGGACCCTGGGCCCGGTGATGCTGCGTTGAAGGAGGCTCTGGCCAAGATGGACCGCAACCAGGCCTTGCTTAAGAAAGCCGAAGAAGATTTGCGCCGTTACACCAAGCTGTTCACTACCCGAGCCATCGCCAAAGAGCAGTTGGATCAGGTTCAATCCAATTATGAGGCCCTGGTCGCCGCCATCAAGGCCGATAAAGCGACCATCGATAACGCCCGTCTGCAATTAAGCTATTGCTACATTTATGCGCCGATCACCGGCAAAACCGGGTCGTTGAGCTCCTATGCCGGAAATATGATCAAAAACAATGAAGACAACCCCATGGTCGTGATTAATCAGATCCAGCCAATTTATGTTAACTTCGCCGTGCCGGAACAGTATCTTCCGGACATCATGAAATTTATGGCCAAGGGGCCGCTTAAATTGGAGGCCAAGCCACCCCAAAGTCAGGATCCACCATTTGAAGGGGTGATCGCCTTCATCGACAACGCCGTTGACACCAAAACCGGGACCATCAGATTGAAGGGGAAATTCGCCAACGAGGACAAACAGCTTTGGCCGGGTCAGTTCGTCAATGTCATCTTGAGACTTACCTCCCGGCCCAACGCCGTGGTCGTTCCCTCACAGGCCGTTCAAACCGGGCAATCAGGAGAATTTGTCTTTGTGGTCAAACCTGATCAGACCGTGGAAGTGCGGCCGGTGGTGGTCGGAAAGACCCAAGGCCGCGAATCGGTCATCAATAAAGGTGTCCAGCCCGGCGAGACAGTGGTCACCGAGGGGCAACTGCGTCTCATCCCCGGGTCCCGGGTGGAAATCAAGAATGCAACTCCTCCAATCCAGGGCAAAGGCGGCAAGAATGAGCACTAAAAAGCTACAGGCCCGGGCCGCGGAGAGCAGGGCGGACACGGAGTTCTTAGTGGAATATTCCACAACCCTCAAAGGTCCCACGCACTATCATTCGTTTTCTCTACGTCTTCCACGTTGCATTTAAATTCGATGGCCACATCTTAACCCTGAGGATCATTAACTGCGATGAACTTCACCTACACCTTCATCACCAGACCGGTGATGACCACCTTGTTGATGGCCGCCATCCTGATCTTCGGCATCCAGAGTTATCGGTTGTTGCCGGTGAACGATCTGCCTAATGTGGATTTCCCGACCATTTTAGTCACCGCCAGTCTGCCTGGGGCCAGTCCGGAAAACATGTCCACGGCCGTGGCCACCCCCCTGGAAAGGCAGTTTACAACCATTGCCGGGCTGGATTCGATGAACTCCAGCAGTATCCTGGGTAATACCCAGATTACCCTGACGTTTAATCTCAGCCGGAACCTTGACGCGGCTGCCTTAGATGTCCAGGCGGCCATTGCCCGGACCGCAAATCAGTTGCCCCAGAACATGCCGGCCCCACCATCATATCGAAAGGTAAATCCGGCGGACCAACCCATTTTGTTCTTAGCCCTGACCTCAGACACCCTCCCGATGTATACCATTGATGAATATGGCGAAACGGTCATGGCCCAGCGCATCTCGACGATCAGCGGCGTGGCCCAGGTGCTGGTTTACGGCGCCCAGAAATATGCCGTCCGGGTCAGGCTGGACCCCGCGGCCCTGTCGGCTTATGGTATCGGTATTGACGAAGCCTCACGGGCCGTCCAGAGCGCCAACGTCAACCTGCCCACCGGGATACTCTCCGGCCGGCACAAAACTTACACCATCAAGGCCACCGGGCAGTTGAACGAGGCGGAAGCATACAAACCCATAATCGTGGCCTACCGCAAAGGTCAGCCGGTCCGGCTCCGCGACATCGGGGAGGCCATTGACAGCGTCGAAAACGACAAAACCGCGGCCTGGTACATCGACAAACGGGCCGTTGTTTTGGCCATCCAGCGGCAACCCGGAACCAATACCATAGAAATCGCCGAGGCGATAAGAAAGTTGTTGCCGACCTTCCGGATGCAGATTCCGGCCTCCGCCTCACTTCACGTGCTGTATGACCGGTCCGAGTCCATTCGGGATTCGGTGAATGAAGTCAAATTTACCCTGATTCTGGCTCTGGGCCTGGTTGTCTTGGTTATCTTTTTGTTCTTACGGAAACTTACGGCCACTATCATCCCCAGCCTGGCCATCCCCATGTCCCTAATCGGGACCTTCATGTTCATGTATCTTCTGAATTACAGCGTGGATAATCTATCTTTGATGGCCATGATTCTGTCGGTCGGTTTCGTGGTCGACGATGCCATTGTCATGCTGGAAAACATTGTCCGGCACATGGAAATGGGTAAGGATAAGTTCACTGCGGCGATCGACGGGGCCCAGGAAATTGGTTTCACCATCGTGTCCATGACCATCTCTCTGGCTGCGGTATTCATCCCGGTGTTATTCATGGGCGGCATCATTGGCCGGTTGTTTCAAGAATTTGCCGTGGCCATCGGCGTGGCCGTATTATTTTCCGGGTTTGTCTCTCTGACTCTCACCCCGATGATGTGCAGCCGATTCCTTAGGCACACGCCCGAGGGCCGGCAGAGCCGGTTCTATAGGATATCAGAGAAAGCCTTCTCCGGCATGCTTCATGTCTATGACCGCGGTCTGAAATGGGTCTTGCGGCATCCGGGCTTCACCATGCTCGTTACCCTGGTGGTCCTGGTGGCCATGGTCTACATGTTCAAGATTATTCCCAAGGGCTTTATTCCTAACGAGGATACCGGCCAGGTCTTTGCCTTGACCGAGGCGGCGGAGAGTATCTCCTTCGAGGCCATGGTCGAACGTCAGAAGGCCCTGGCCGCCATCGTCAAAGAAGACCCTAATGTGGAAGGTTTTTTTTCCAGCGCGGGGGCCAGAGGAGGCATCACCAGTACCAATTCCGGCATTCTGTTCATGCGGCTCAAGCCCCGAGCCGAGCGAAAACTATCCGCCGATGAGCTTATTCAGGACCTCCGGCCAAAATTGGCCAAGGAATACGGCATCCGGGCTTTTCTCCAGAATCCACCTCCCTTCCGGATCGGGGGTAATTTGACCAAGAGCCAGTTCCAATACACCCTGCAGGGGCCGGATACCTCGGAACTTTACCAATATGCTCAGATATTGGAAGAAAAGATGAAAAGTCTACCGGGGTTCTTAGATGCCACCTCAGACCTGCAACTGAAGAATCCCCAGGTGAACGTGGAAATAGATCGAGATAAGGCTACGGCCCTGGGCGTCTCTGCCGAGAGAATTGAAGACGCCCTCTATACCGGCTACGCCTCGCGGCAGATTTCAACGATTTATGCGCCTAATAACTATTATCAGGTGATTATGGAGGTCCTCCCTAAAAACCAGCGGGAACCGAGCGCATTATCAGATCTGTACATCAGGTCGGACAGCGGCGGACTGGTTCCGCTGAAAGCCGTGGCTAAGATCACCCAAAACCTTGGCCCCTTGTCGGTCAACCACACGGGGCAATTGTCATCGGTGACCTTGTCGTTCAACCTCAAACCTGGGGTATCGCTGGGCACTGCGGTGGAAGAACTTGACAAACTCGCCCTGGACACTTTGCCGGCGACCATCTCGACCAGTTTCCAGGGTACCGCTCAGGCGTTCCAATCTTCCCTGCAGGGCCTCGGGGTGTTGTTGATCATGGCCATCCTGGTTATTTACCTGGTTTTGGGCATTCTTTATGAAAGTTTTATTCATCCTGTGACCATTTTGTCGGCCTTGCCTTTTGCCGGATTCGGCGCCCTGGCCACTCTGCTGCTGTTCAAAGTCGAGCTGAATATTTACGCTTTTGTCGGCGTCATTATGCTGGTTGGGTTGGTCAAAAAAAACGGGATCATGATGATCGACTTCGCTCTACAGGCTCAAAAGGAAGGAATGCCGCCGCGAGAGGCCATCTACGAGGCTTGTATCATCAGATTCCGGCCGATTATGATGACCACCACCGCGGCCCTGATGGGGACCCTGCCGCTGGCCTTGGGGTACGGGGCCGGCGCCGAATCTCGACGTCCTCTGGGCCTGGCCGTGGTGGGCGGGTTATTGTTTTCTCAAATGTTGACCCTGTACGTCACGCCGGTTTTTTATTTGTATATGGAATCATTCACTAAAAAAATTCGGTCTTGGTTCAGGACCGATTCTCCGTCCCCGGCCGTTACTTTAGAAGAAACATGAGATAAGTCTCTGCCCTAAGGTTTTGACCCGGCATAGTAAGGTTTTGACCCGGCATAGTGAAGGATGTCGGATATCAATTTTGCCCGGTTATGAAAAAAGTTTTTGGAGTTCCGGCGGTCTTGATCTGTTCAGTGAGCATGCGGCGCAGATTGGTAAGCGCTTAATGTCTAATGATAAAAGATAATCAGATACCTTTTGTCTGATCCGGAGAAACACCCCGACTTCTCCCCCTCGAAGAATAAAATAAGGGTTGCGTCAGAATGAGGTTGAACTTCACGGAAAAATGGTTTACTATCCTTTTCGTGGCCGAGATTGACACAGGCCGGGACGATTCTGGGAGGGTAAGCGCGCCGGGAGTCTTGGCCGGGATCCGGGCATAGCAGAATCGATCAGATATTATCGGGCGATTAGCTCAGGTGGATAGAGCGTTGGTCTCCGGAACCAAAGGTCGGGCGTTCGAGTCGCCCATCGCCTACCAGATAAAATTAAATAAACCCGGTCTCTTAGAGTAATACATGAGAGGCTGGGTTTTTTTAGTTGGAAAATTTTCCAACCGTATTTCCAACCTCCGGGCAAAACCACCCAACCGGAATCGAGTAGGGGGATTCCTCGCGGTCTCCCCCTCTCACACCACCGGGCATACCTGCTAGGTACCACGGCGGTTTCCTGAAGTCTGTAACGTCATGTACCTGTCAATCTGGCTGACGAGTCCTTGTC
>JADFXY010000232.1:0-7387 GCA_015233355.1 Deltaproteobacteria bacterium
ATCCGACTCAACTGGATTACCTGGTGCCGGTAGCCAGGGACATGCCTCGGGTGAAGAACATTATTGTCCAGAGCCTTGATCCGGTCGGTCCCTATGGCGCCAAAGAAGCCGGGATGTCCATTGCCATGTCTGCGGCCCAGGCCTACATGGGAGCCATATGTAATGCCACGGGGATACGCTTCAAGGAATTCCCTATTACCCCGGACAAAATCATCGCCGCATTAGAGGAAAAACAAAACAGCCTTAAAAAATCATAGGAGCCGAAATGAAGGCGGAAAAGATTGATCATATTTGTATTGCGGTTAAAGACCTGGCCCAGGCCAAAAAGATATATGAAGAAACACTCGGCCTGGAACTGAGCACGGAATATGTCGCGGAAAACGAGAAGATTAAGGTGGCCAGGTATTATATCGGCGAGGTGGCTTTAGAACTAATGGAATCAACTGCCCCAGACGGTGAAGTCGCCAAATTTATCCGGCGCCAGGGGGAGGGGGTTTTCTTGGTTTCCTATAAAGTGGCCGATGTGATGGCCGGGTTGAAGGAATTGCATGACAAGGGGGTCAAGACTATTGATCA
Source organism: Deltaproteobacteria bacterium (assembly GCA_015233355.1). Taxonomy (GTDB): domain Bacteria; phylum Desulfobacterota; class JADFXK01; order JADFXK01; family JADFXK01; genus JADFXK01. Next base: position 577 of record JADFXY010000232.1, read on the forward strand.
AGAACCCCGGTCGCTGATGGGTAGCAACTATGCTTTTATTCAGCCTCCGTCAGGCATGTGCGGTGTCTTAACCGAGATAATCGACGGTGACTTTAATCCCGATAAATAAACCAAGAGGAGAAGTGTCCCTCACGTCCGGGAGCTGTAGCTGACGTAACTTATGTTTTACGGGGCAGCACTTCCGGGCTGGCCCCTGTGACGCCAACAAAAGCGGCAAGCGGTGGCACCCTGGTCATCGCTTACCGCCTCTGTCTAAAACATCATATACATTCCTTCGACACTCCAGAACCCCATGCCGTAGCCGGGCGGCATCCAATTGTGGTTATTCTGCTTGGCCTGCCACATATACATGGCCCTCGTATTGTTCATCTGGACCATCAGAGCGTTGATGTCATTTTGAAGAGCCATGGCCTTATCGAGGTCAAATGTTTGACTGGCAAACATGCTGCTCAAGTCCCTCATCTTCTGATACATGGTGGTTCGGATGGACTGGGTTTCAGCCAAGAATTTCTGCATCATGGCGTTGTCGCCGATATTAAATTCATAGCCGGTATTCATTCCAATGGTGCCCGAGTAGCACCCCCATTGCCCCATCCCATTTCCGGGATCCGTGCCCCCGCCCATAGCCAAGGCCGTACCTGCGGTCAGCATCAGACTTAACAGTAACACCATGACCCATAGACTCTGTCTCTTCATGTCAAACCTCCTATAAGATAATTTGCGTTTCCAGTGTGATGAAATGATTGAAATCCAACCCTCATCCACCAAGGCCGCCCAAGACGGAATTTCTATCAATAATTCAATTACCCGTTTGGTCTATTAAGATAGCAACGTACATGCCAGGTCTTCCCAAGAAATTATTTTTAAAGTTAACCTATCTGTTTAATAGGAATTTTAATACGCGAGGGGACATCTGACCGGCGCCGGCGAGGAGGGTGGCAGCTCAAGACTGCATAAATATTTTACACATGGGAAGTTTGGTGTATAAAAAATATGCAGTAACAAGACAGCGATGGGGAAGTAGATAATAAGGATTGGAGGCAGGCCCGCTTAAGTATCGGTAGTTATTCAGGGTCGTGTCCTGACCCGACAGCAGCTTGATGCCGGCTGACCGGGTCATGGGACTTGGAGTTCCGTCCATGGCGGTATCTCACTCGATTCCACATATTCTATCAAAATTTATTCGTGTGCTTTCTGGGGAGGAGAAGCCTCTGGTTCAAAAGAGACTCCTTCCTCCTGATGGACCAGTTGGTAGAATTCACATGAGACACAGGTGCTAAGTTTCGAGGCATAGCTGCCCTGGGGCTTTCCGCAGCATAAAGTCCCGGCAATGACCCAACAACAGCGGCCGCCCATGTGGCCGTCATTGAGACCATCTGCGGCTTCCTCAATAGATGCCGGGCAAATTCCCAGCTCTTCGGCTTTGTCACCTCCCGGTTGACGTCCACATTTTTGGAATTCCCAGCAATTCTTTTTGGGCATCATTCTCTCCACGGACTTGTGCCCGGCTATCTATTCCGTGCTTATCAGCGGGTCAACTTCCATTGGTTCGCCGCTTTCCTTACGCACATAGAAGTACCAGCGCCATATTTCGTAGATGGCCGGATAAACCAGCAGCTCCATAATAAATGAAGTGAAAATGCCTCCGACCATGGGCGCGGCGATGCGTTTCATGACATCCGATCCGGTACCGGTCGACCACATGATGGGCACCAGACCCGTGAACATTACCGCCACGGTCATAAACTTCGGCCTGAGTCGCTTGACCGCACCTTCCACAATCGCCTGTCTCAAATGCTCCCGAGATTTCATCAATCCCTTATCTCGCAGACCGTAATAGGCCAGGTCGAGATAAAGTAACATGAAGACACCGGTCTCGGCATCCACCCCCATCAGGGCAATCAACCCTACCCAGACCGCGATGCTCATGTTATAGCCCAAGAAATGGAGGAACCAAATCGCCCCGACGGCCGAAAAGGGGACAGCCAGAAAAATGATCAATGTCTTGGCTGCGGAACCGGTGTTGAAGTAAATGAGCAGAAAGATAATGAACAGAGTAATCGGGATGACAAACATGAGTCTTTCCGAAACCCGCTGCATAAACTCATATTGTCCACTCCAGACCAGGGTATAACCGACCGGGAGTTGTATTTTTTCTTTAACCACTTGTTTGGCCTCGGCCACATAACCGCCCACATCACGATTGCCCAGGTCCACATAAACATATCCGCTTAACCGGCCGTTTTCATCCCGGATCATCCCCGGTCCCGACAGCAGCTTGATATCGGCTATCTGGCCCATGGGAATCTGGGTTCCGTCCATGGTCGCCACCAGGGTCCGGTTTAAGCGATCGATGGAGCTACGGTAGTCCCTCATATAACGGACATTAACCGGATAACGCTCGCGTCCCTCCACGGTGGTAGTGATGTTCTCACCGCCTATGGCTGATGTAACGGCCATTTCCACCTGCTTAACGGTCAGACCATAACGGGCCATTTCATCACGTTTTAACACGAAATCAATAAAATACCCACCAGCCGTCCGCTCGGCAAAAACACTCGTGGTGCCTGGGACATCTTTCAAAGCCGTTTCGATTTGCCGGCCGAGTTCTTGGATTTTGTTTAAATCCGGCCCCAGAATCTTAATCCCGACGGGCGTTCGTACTCCTGTCGTCAACATATCTATGCGGGCCTTGACGGGCATGGTCCAGGCATTGACCACACCGGGAATTTGGATGGATTCATTCAACCCCCCTGGGCCATAAATCAAATCCTGGGTGCTTTTATGATCCGGCCAGGCCCGGCGCAAAATATTCTGTAACCAATCCGGGGCCCAATCGGAATACCAGCGGGGGATTTTCGGCCATTGGGCCGGCGACTTAAGGATAATGACCGTTTCCATCATGGAGAAGGGGGCCGGATCCGTGGCTGTCTCCGCCCGTCCGGCTTTACCAAAGACCCGCTCCACCTCGGGGAAGGTCTTGATTATTTTATCCTGCACCTGCAACAGCTTCTGGGCTTCCGTCACCGAGATCCCAGGCAGGGTGGTGGGCATGTACAAAAGCGCCCCTTCATCCAAAGGAGGCATAAACTCCGATCCCAACTGGTTGAAAACCGGAACAGTCAGAGCCACTACAAGCACCGCGGCAGTGATGGTCAACCACTGATGCCGTAACACGAAGTTGACCAGGGGATGATAGATTTTCATCAACGGCCGGCTAATGGGATGATTTTCTTCTTTGTGAATTTTACCCACCAGCACGGCGTTGGTCAGGCCGGCCAGCCAGCGGGGACGGAAACGAAACCGGTCCATTCGGGTAAACAACAGCCGAATGGCCGGATCCAGGGTAATGGCCAGCACCGCCGCAATAATCATGGAGAAATTCTTGGTAAAGGCCAAGGGCTTAAACAGCCGGCCTTCTTGTGCTTCCAAAGTAAACACGGGCATAAAGGCAACGGCGATAACCAGCAGGGCAAAAAAGCTCGGCCCCCCGACCTCCTTGACCGCACCAATAACGACATCTTTGAAATTCCCCGGCCGACCTTCCGCCTCCCAATGTTCCAGTTTTTTGTGGGTCTGCTCCACGACCACGATAGAGGCGTCCACCATGGCCCCAATGGCAATGGCTATCCCGCCCAGAGACATGATGTTGGCCGTAATCTTAAACCCATACATGGGGATGAAGGCGATAATCACGGTGATCGGAATAGTGATGATGGGCACAATGGCGCTGGGGATGTGCCACAAAAAGATGAGAATAATCAGGCTGACAATGGTCAATTCTTCGATGAGCGTGCCTTTTAATGTCTCAATGGCCCGTTCGATCAGTTCGGCCCGGTCGTAAGTAGGCACGATGGTTACGCCGGGAGGTAAAGACGGTTTGATCTGGTCGAGCCGTTTGCGTACCTGTTCGATGACCTTAAGTGCATTTTCCCCGTTCCGCATGATCACGATCCCGCCGACCGTCTCCCCTTCGCCATCCAGGTCCGCCACCCCGCGCCGGATGTCCGGACCCAGCACCACCTGACCCAGTTGCTTGACCAAAATCGGCGTACCGGTCTCGGCATTTCGGCCCACCACGATATTGCCAATATCGGCGGTTGACTTGATGTAACCCCGGCCGCGGATCATGTATTCCCGGCCGGCCATCTCCAACAACCTGCCGCCCACGTCATTGTTGCCGTCTCGAATTGCCTCAGTCACCTTTTCCAGAGGAATCTTGTAAGAGACCAGGGCATTGGGATCCAGATTGACCTGATACTGCCGGACGAACCCACCCAGCGGGGCAACCTCGGCCACTCCAGGGATTGACTGCAACTCATACCGCAACTGCCAGTCCTGGATGGACCGCAGGTCGGCCAGATTGCGCTTCCCGGTTTTGTCCACCAGAGCGTATTGGTACACCCAGCCTACCGCTGTCACATCACGGGCCATTTCCACCTGGGCACCTTGGGGGAGCCGCGGCAAAATGTTACTCAGGTATTCAATAGTCCGCGATCGCGCCCAATACATATCCGTGCCTTCTTCAAAAATGATATAGACGTAAGAAAAACCAAAGTCGGAGAACCCACGAATATCTTTCACTTTCGGCACGCCCAGCATGGCCGTGATAATCGGGTAGGTGACCTGATCCTCCATGATGTCGGGGCTGCGGTCCCACCGGGAATAAATGATCACCTGGGTGTCGGAGAGATCCGGGATGGCATCCAGCGGGATATTCTTTATAGCGTAATAGCCGGAGAAGACAGCCACGCCGACAAAGAGGAAGACGATGAATTTATTGTTGGCGCAACTATCGATAATCCGGTTGATCATGGCCCGCATCCTTGTTGCTGGTTTCTCGTTGCTGGTTCCTTGTTGCTCGTGAGTTGTTACTAATGACTGGTGTGACCATGACCAGAATGGTCCGGGACCTTTTCCTGATAGGCCGTGGGCATGGGCGCCATCTGATCGGGTTGATGACTTGGGGAAGGCCGCAATTCAGCTGGTATCTGCTGATCATGTCCGGCGTGGCCGGCGGATTTTTCTTCCGGCGTTGGTTGGATAGCCGGCTCATGTCTGGAATGGGTAATGGCAGGTGGCGTCTCACTAGTTAATTTGGGTTTGACCGGAGTCTGCTCAGATCGGTTTTGGCTGGGTAAGACGTCTTGGGGGTTGCCATGAGAATCTTTTTCTTTGGCCTCGGGAGGCGCGTCACCGCCATGGCCTGCCTGTCCTTTTCCCGCCATTCCGGTAAACGCGGATTTCAATTTGCTTTCCGAGTCGATCAGAAAGTTGGCCGAAGTGACTACCCGGTCACCAGGTTTAAGGCCGTCCAAGACCTGGTAGAAGTTGTCCATTTTTTGTCCCAAGGTGACCTGACGTGGTTCGAAATAGCCGCCGTCTCGAGCCATAAAGACAAACTGCTCCGTCCCGGAATCGAGCACCGCATCCTCGGGCACGACCGTCTGCCGACCATATTCGATACTGAACACCACATTGGCATACATGTCCGGTTTTAACTGGACCCCAGGGTTAGGAAATTCAAGTCTGACTTTAATAGTCCGAGCCACCTTATCGACTTCGGGGTAGATGTAATTCACTTTGCCGGTGAAAACCTTGCCCGGGAAGGAAGGAAGCGTCATGGTTCCTGTTTGACCGATTTGGATCAGCGGCAATTCAGACTCATACACTTCGGCCAGGAGCCAAATGGTTGATAAATCCGCCAGGGTGTAGAGTTCTGTTTCCGGGGCGATCCGTTGCCCCTCAAAAGCGTTACGAGCCAGGACAAAACCTCCGCTGGGAGCATAGAGCGTCAACGTGGTCAACGGAGCTCCCCGTTTTTCGATTTCCCGGATCTGGGCTTCGGAGACATTCCACAATCGTAACCGTTTCTTGGCTGCCTCGTAAAGTGTCTGGGTGCTTTGCCCGATATCTTTATATGGGCTGTCGGCCAGGGCATCTTTCGATTTCTTGGCAATGAGCAGTTCCTGCCCTGTGGCAACTAAGGAAGGGCTATAGAAACTGATCATGGGTTGACCTTTTTTAACCAATTTCCCTGTAAAATCGACGTAAACCCGGCTTATCCAACCATCGACCCGCGTCTGGATGCGCCGAATCTTCGTTTCGTCATAAGCCAGTCGCCCCACCGTCCGGATGGTCTTGGTTAATTTTCTTTCTACCACTTCCCCAAATTGCACTCCGATGAGCTGTTGTCTTTGGGGGCTGATCTTAAACCCACCGGGTGGCGGGCTCTCTTTGTCGCCTTCATCATCGGCATAGATGGGAACCAAATCCATGCCGTCCGGAGCCTTTCCCGGCTTGTCCGACTTGTGGGCCGGATTCATCGCATCTTGCCAGTACAGGATCTTTTTTTCGCCGGCAGGTTTGGGACTGGGGGCAGCCGGACTTTCATCGGCGTAAATCGGGATCAGGTCCATGCCGTCCGGAGCCTTTCCCGGCTTGTCCGACTTATGAGCCGGATTCATCGGGTCTTGCCAGTACAGGACTTTTCTTTCACCGGCAGGTTTGGGACTGGGGACCTCCGATGTCGGTTGTTTACGTAATTGGGCATAAGTGTGCCGGGCTGACTCGATCAACTTTCGGCTGAGGCGCATATCGTTGTAGAAGTGATCAGCCAGGGCTATCCCCCCCAGAATCAATAGGAGAATGATGATCCACATAACCCCGTGCCTCTTGGGCCTTGGTTGGTCCAACTTCAAAATATCTTTCAGCGGTGTCAGACTGTCCCTGGGCATCACTCTTCTCCTTAATAGATCGTCAGGTTGCAACGTGTCATTTCTTGGTTATTTATCTGCCGCATGTTCGTGTT
>JADFXY010000233.1:0-7354 GCA_015233355.1 Deltaproteobacteria bacterium
AGTTGAATGGCGGATTCATTTTGGAGTTGTTGATAGGCGGCAAAGGCCTCTTCGGGTTTGGTCATGGACATGCCGTTTACTTTCTTGATCACGTCACCGTTCTTGACCCCCAGTTTTTCGATCAGACTCCCTTGCTTGATGTCGCTGACGTAAAATCCGTCCGGTTGACCGCCCGAGAAATGCGGCCTGACCCTAAGCTCGGTCATAAATTGATTTACGTTGGTAATGGCCTTATTGACCTCTTCCCGGTCGAGAATGTATTTGTCCGACGAGACTTGCTCGACTATTTGTTTGCTCTTGGCGGGGCCGGGGCCGGCCGGCAGCATCTGTTTGTCCTTGGTTTCATCAAGGTAGATCGCCTCGTCCTGGCCATTTCGTTTAAGGACCACGCGGTCGACATAGATGGCCGTAACCACGGCATCAGCCAGTTTGTCGTTGATTCGGTATAAATCTTGAGTCTTTTTGCCCAAGTCGATTAAAACGGCAAAACAGCGATTCTGACGGACGCTGAACACGGTGCCGATGAGCTTATACGGAAGAGGCGAGGCCTGGACCTGGCCGTTCACGGATTTATCGCCGGATTTGACCGGACTGGGCGGGGGGGCAGGTTGATGCCGGGTGCCGGGATCAAAAATGTTGTCGTTGATTATGTTCTGATAATATGACAAAGGCTTGACGGGAGCGGCCGGTCTTTGGACGGAGTTGTCCGAGAAGACGGTCGTCTTAAGCGGGACTCTGAGTTTTCGTTCCACCATCGTCATAGTCAAGCTGGACAAAGTCCAGACAAACGCGGAGACCAAGATGAGGTTGATGATCCAAAAGTGGCGTTTAAGAAGTAACATGTCGTCATCCAGTGATAGCCGGGAGGTCGATTTTGTAATTATTAAGATAATGCTATAACACAATTTATTGATGGAGGCAATAACTGGTTAAAATTATCTTTAATTAGAGTTGATATACTGATACTGGTTGCCGGTTGCTGGTTGCCGGATTAACGGACGTCGGACGAATTTTATAAATAGACAATTCCGCATAAGCCCCAACGGGGCGCTCTATATTAGCCCAGCGGCAACGCCCTGGGTAAGGGTGGCGACTATACAAAATGCCATGTAATGGTCACATATAACCGCTGGCAATTCCGTTCTTCAGCCGTAGCCGGATATCCCATTCAAAGGAAATGGCTTTGGGGGCTGGCCGAGCTTCTGACAATCCTGCTGACACGTAACATGCTGTATTTCCCAGGGCGCTGCCCTGGGCTAACCTAGAGCGCCCCTCTGGGGCTCTTAATCGGAATAGACTATTTTAAAAAATTTAGATAGTTTGTCCTGGCATTTAAGTCAATTACATTGACCCGCAACCCGCAACCCGTAACCGGATTGTCCTCATTCTCGGCACTAAAATTGCATAATTTTTGCTCCGAATTAATCGTAAGGACGGCTGAGTTTGCAGACCAGACCCCGGGATGATGCTTTTGCTTTCCCAACTTTAAATTAGTAGTGTATAATCAGTACAGGAAAATCTGTTTAACGGCCCGGTCACATGGGGCCGAGAGTCGCGGGGATATAGGCGGATATGCCGGGAGAAGAAAAAACTCTGCGTTCTAGACCACGGTGGTGGTTTTACGCTAAGGCTTAGGCGCAATGACACCGAAAAGGAGCACATATGGCGGAAAAGGCTGAAAAAACAGAAAAGAAAAAAGGGTCTAAGCTTATCTTGATCATTGTGGCGGTAGCTGTTTTGGGTGGTGGCGGATTTGGAGTCTACAAGTTTGTTTTGCCCAAATTTCTGGGCAGCAAGGCTAAGGCCGAACCGGCCAAGGAAGGTGGCCACGAAGCCGCCAAACCCGCAGAAGAAGCCAAACCCGCAGAAGAAGCTAAACCGAAGGAAGAGGCGCACAAGGCCGAACCGGCCAAAGAAAAAGATGCGGGCAAGGAGAAGGGCCACGGCGGCGGGAAAGAAGAAAAAAAGGGTGAAAAGGGGAAAGAAGGTGAAAAGGGTGGAGGCGGGGACAATGAATTTTTAGGAGTTGTTATACCGCTGGACACCTTTATCGTCAATCTGGCCGAGGCCACGGGCGACCGCTATTTAAAGGTGACCATGCAGTTGAAAATGAGCGATGCCAAGACCAAGGAAGAACTCGAAAAACGGATGCCCCAGGTTCGGAATGATATTATTGAAATGTTAACCAGCAAAACCTACGCCCAGGTGTCCAACTACGGCGGCAAAGAATTGCTCCGGCGGCAGATATCTGCAAAGATAAATTCTGTTTTATCCAACGGCAAGGTTCTGCAGATATACTTCACGGAGTTCATGGTTCAGTAAAGGATAGGGGAGGATTTATGGTTTCAGGATCGGGAGATTTTGGCGCTGATTTTGGGCAAAAAGATGATGATCTGGAAGATATTTTCAGCAAAGATGACGGGTTTGGTGATTTTGCCGCGCCTGATGCCACACCGCCGGGAAAAGCCGCGGCCGTTGAATTTAGAGACCTGAAGGAAGACGGCACGGTCAAGCCGGGGAGCAACCTCGATTTCATCCTGGATATTCCTTTGAATGTCTCGGTCGAATTGGGCCGGACTAAGATGCAGATAAATGATCTGTTGCAACTCGGCCAGGGGTCGGTCATAGAGCTGAATAAACTGGCTGGAGAACCAATGGAAATCCTGGTCAACAACAAACTGATCGCCCGTGGAGAAGTGGTGGTGGTCAATGAAAAGTTCGGGGTTCGTCTGACGGAAATCATCACTCCCTTGGAACGAATCGAGCAATTACGGTAACCAGGCCTGAACCGATGGGAGCAAGATAATGAATGGACCATCCCTGGCCGGGGCGTCTTTGCAGATGATCTCGGCGTTGGCTATTGTCTTAGCCATCATGTTGGTTATACTACATTTTATAAAAAAGTACCGGGGCCGTGGCGGCACCCTGGCCGCGGGCGACCGGATCATCAAGGTGATGGGCAAATTCTATATCGATCCCAAAAAATATATTCTGGTGGTTGACATCATGGGGGAACGTCTGGTGTTGGCTGTTTCTGACACCAACGTCAGTTTTTTGACTAAGCTGGCCTCGGAAGACGCCGGCGAGCAGCCCGCGGAGGTCCCCCCGTCTCCGTCCCCAGGACCTAATTTCCGTCAACAGATCAGGGCGATGATGGGATTGTCGGAAAATGAAAAGTTGGAGGGCAACAAGGCATGATTTATGCAAAGTATTTAATCCGAAAGTTGAGACAACTCGTTGCAGGACCGGTTGGCCCGGCCGGACCGGATCTCACCCCGCGGGTGAGGTTAATCATGCTGGCCACGGTCCGGATGACTATCTGATCAGACTCCATTGTCTTCGAGAGGGACCACGACATGCGAAAAATCATCCTCATCCTCATTCTGGTTTTGACCGGACTTAGCTATTGCGGCGTTGCCTCGGCCGAGGGCCTGGTCCTACCCACCGTTCGGCTGGGCCTGGACAAGGCGACGCAACCGGAGCAGGTCAACACTGGCATTCAGATCCTCGCCCTGTTCACCATCCTCTCCCTGGCTCCGGCCATCCTGGTCATGTTGACTTCCTTCACCCGCATCATTGTCGTATTTTCTTTCCTGCGCCAGGCCATGGGCACCCAGCAGATGCCGCCGAATCAAATTATGGTGGGGCTGGCTTTGTTCTTGACCTGTTACATTATGACCCCGGTCTGGCAACAAATTAATACGAATGCCATCCAGCCTTATGTTGAGGAACACATCACCTATAAAGAAGCTATTGATAAGGCGCTGGATCCGGTTAAGACCTTTATGTTTAAACATACCAACGATAAAGACCTGGCCATTTTTGTAGCCATGGCCAAGGAAAAGAAACCTAACAGCCGGGAAGATATAAAAATTCAGAACCTCGTCCCCGCCTTTGTCATTAGTGAACTCAAAACGGCTTTCCAGATCGGCTTCTTGATCTACGTCCCATTTCTGGTGCTGGACATGGTTGTCGCCTCGGTCCTCTTGTCCATGGGTATGATGATGCTTCCTCCCGTGATGGTCTCTCTCCCGTTTAAACTACTGCTGTTTGTGCTGGTCGATGGTTGGAATCTAATGGTCGGGTCCCTGGTCAAGAGTTTTCAGTAAGGAGAATTGATATGACGACCGATTTTGTGGTTGGTTTTGCCCGGCAAGGCGTTGAAATTACTTTGCTGCTCTCCGCCCCGATGCTTGGTCTGGGCCTGATCGTGGGCCTGGCCATCAGTATATTTCAGGCCGTGACCCACATTCAGGAAATGACCTTGACCTTTGTTCCTAAGATAGTGGCCGTGTTAATGGGCATGCTATTCTTTTTACCCTGGATGATGCGCTTGTTTATTGATTATACTGCTGACATTCTTACAAATTTTCCGCTCTACGTCAAATAACATGCTTAACCGCACCCGGCCTTTTAGTCTCTAGTTTTCGGCCATCAGGCAGAGCCGCCGCCGGGAAACCCGCCCAATGTGGATAACACGATGAACCTGTTTAACATTACTCCGGCCCATATAGAAACATTCTTGCTGATTTTTTTCCGGATTGCCGCGGTCTTGTTCGTATCCCCGATTACTGGGGCCAAAAGCGTGCCGACCCGGACCAAGATCGGGCTGGCCATGGTGATCACCTTTGTCTTGATGCCGGTGGTGGAAATTCCTCCCTTGAAGACTAATCTGTTTGCCCTGGTGGTGGGAATGATCGGGGAAGTGATGATCGGGGCGTTGATCGGGTTAACGGTTCAATTTGTCCTGGGTGCGGTGGAGTTGGCCGGCCAAATCATGGGGTTCCAAATGGGTCTGTCCATTGTCAGTGCTTTCGACCCCATGACCAACGCCCAGGCATCGGTCATCGGCAATTTCCAGAACATGGTGGCGACCCTGTTTTTCCTTTGTTTCAATGCGCATCACGTCTTCTTGACCGGTTTCGCGGAGAGTTTCATTATGATTCCTCCCCTGACGGTCAGCCTGTCCGGGGCCACTTCGTCGGTGTTGATGGATTTGTTTTCCAAGATGTTTATCTTATCCCTCAAATTTTCGGCCCCGGTCATGGCCATGAATTTATTTATTAATTTGACGCTGGGCGTCCTGGGCCGGACCGCTCCTCAGATGAACATATTTATGCTGGGTCTGCCCATTCAAATTGCCGGCGGGATGGTGGCCATCGCTCTGGCCACGCCGGTATTTAACTATGTTCTGAACAACTCCATGAGTGAACTCACCGGACAGATTCAGACCATGCTCAGGTCTCTCAGATAGCCGTCGAAACCGGCTAACCGAAAGGATCCGCCATGGCAGAAGGATCAGATCAGGAAAAAACCGAACAGCCTAGTGGGAAGCGGCGCTCCGAAGCCAGGGAAAAGGGTCAGGTACCCCAAACCCCGGAGTTGGCTTCCGTGGCCGTATTGTTTGTTGCTTTGGGAGTTTTCTATTATACGGGTCCGGGGATGGTCCGCCGCATGATGGCCAACATGCAAGGCATGTTGGAAAGGTGCGCCACGCTCGGGCCATTGAATATCTCCGATACCAATTATCTGGGCATTGAAATGCTCAAAGATATGGCCTTGATGTTATTGCCTTTGTTTTCCGCCGGTGTGGTCGTGGCCCTGCTGGCCAATATTGTTCAGGTCGGGTGGCTGGTCTCCTGGGATTCAATCAAACCCAAATTCTCCAATATCAATCCTATGAGTGGTATCTCCCAAATATTTTCTGTTCAGGGGTTGGTCGAGTTAATCAAAAATATTCTTAAGTTGGTCATTATCGGGGTGGTGGCTTATCGGGCCGTTAAAAGCGAACTCCCCATACTGATGCAATTGATGGATATCGGAATATGGGACATGCTGGCATACATGAGCTTGGTCTGCTTTAGAATACTTCTTTGGTGCGCCGTAATGCTCCTCATCCTGGCCTTGCTTGACTGGGGATACAAAAAATATGCGAATGAGCAACAGTTGAAAATGACGAAGCAAGAAGTTAAAGATGAAGCGAAGCAAATGGAAGGTGATCCGATGGTCAAGGCCCGCATCCGTCGGGTTCAAAGAGAAATGGCCAGAAAAAGGATGATGGAGGCGGTGCCCAAGGCGGACGTGGTCATCACCAACCCGACCCACTTTGCGGTAGCCCTGAAATACGAAGAAAATAAAATGAGTGCCCCCACCGTTACGGCCAAAGGCGCCGATGAGGTGGCCAGACGCATCAGGGAACTGGCCAAAGAGAATAATGTCCCCACCTTGGAAAATCCCCCGCTCGCCCGGGCCCTTTACAAGCAAGTAGACATTGGTAGGGAGGTCCCGGCCGATCTGTTCCAGGCTGTAGCCGAAATACTGGCCTATGTCTACCGGTTAAGGCATCAAAAGGCGGGCGTCAATCCGACTCGCCCCAGAGGGAGCCGGCCCGCCGGATGATCGGATCTCTCCGGTCAATATCCTCGATCGATCAACGAAAGATGTTTTTCAACGCCTCGGTGGACTCATCCCGGAACGGCTCATTCCGGCTTTTTGACGCGGCTGAACAACCGGGTAAACTTGAGCTGGACAGTGCTTCCGAACCAATAAAGAGATATCCCGGCGAAGGAATAGTCTTTATAGACCCGGCAACCTTGGGTAAAACACCAAGACTCGGTCAATCCGGCGGCCGAACAGATACAATAAATCAATCCAGCCAGGCTGACTACCGCGATGAATGGTGAGGAGCCTGGCTTCATGACGTTAACTCGGTAATTTTCTTTTCCTCGAACCCAATGACCATGGTCCCGTCAATGAAGACGATGGGAACCGAGGTGACGCCTAATGATGTCGTTTCACTGACTTCAGAGTTCAGCAAAGAGGCATAGGAGACAGTTAGGATTTTATAAGCAACCGTCGTGTTGCCGCCCAGGCTTTTTCGGAGCTTCGGAAAAGCGTCAAAAAATTGCTGAATTATTTCCTCAGGCTTTTCTTTCATCTCCAGCTTGGTGTAGGCAAAATTGACTACCTCGGCCAGACTGATTTGTTTTGCGTGGGCGTGTAATATTATGGCGCAAACTACCTCAGAGCCGGGATGCACCGGATAATGGCATATCCTGATCGACTTGAGTTGGTCGCGCCGGTTCCACAGATGAGTCCAAACCTTCCGGCAAGCCGGACAAAAGGGATCTGAAACAGTCACGACGTTATGTTTTCCGGATCCATTAAATACAGCTATCGATAATTTGTCCGGTAGGTTAACTCGTGTGGCTTCGGCTGTGGCCGCGTGGGACAGGCTATCTCCGGTGGCCAGCTCATCTATCTCAGAGAACTGAAAACGGCCGGTATGGTCCACCGTCAAAGCCAGGTTACCCGGTTTGGGGTCGAGTGCGGGGCTCGGCTGAAGCACCATCAT
>JADFXY010000234.1:0-7311 GCA_015233355.1 Deltaproteobacteria bacterium
ATATCATTTGGTTTCAGCGATCCGGTAAAGATTACCTTTTTCTCATTTTCAATCAGGGCGTCCAGGGTATAACCCAGCTCCATTTGGGTTTTTTCTTTACCACTCAAAAAATGGATGTCTTCCATGACCAAGATGTCGCAATTCTTCCGATATTTTTCTTTAAAGGCGTCGATGGAACTCCGTTTGATGGAGATAATCATTTCATTGGTAAAATCTTCGGCGGTGATGTAAATCACGCGGCAGGACGATTTTTTATCTGAGACGAGATTTCCCACCGCATGGGACAGGTGACTCTTACCCAGGCCGGTGTTGGATTTCATATATAAAAAATTGTTATGCACGTTTTGGCCCAGGGCCATGGCCATGGCTGCGGAATAGGCAAAGCTGTTGCCGTCACCGGTGACAAATTGATCAAAAGTAAAATTTGGGTTAAGCCGCTTTTGACGGGGGGCGTTCAAGGGAAATTCTGGAAGAACCAGTTGAGTCTGCGAAGGATCAAGCCTTTTGTCCTCCCGCGGGGTCACCACCTTGAAATTAATTTTGGGCTCCCAGGAATGCAGGGCGCGCATTCTCTCCTGAATCATCCGGAGGTAGTTTTCCTGGACCCACTTGGCGAAAAACTTGTTGGGACAGGCAAAGGTGATGTCCGATGCAGAGGAGTTGATTACTTCAATTGGTTTAATCCAAAGGGAAAAAGTTTGAGGAGAGAGATCAGCCTCAATATTTTCTTTCACCTTTTGCCACAGATTTACGGAGTCCATGCTTCCATTCCTCGAATCGCTGAAGAAAAGTGTCAAAATTCGCTCGAAATCGGCAAAAAATGACAAATATTATGACTATTAACGGAATTAAAACGGCCCTGCCCCAGATCTGGGAGAAGAGATGGAATCAAGAGGCGACGCCGAAATAAGCAAAAAAAATCCTCTTGCTCCCAGCCGGTCAGACCATTTGCAGAGACAAATAAAAAGCTCGGGACAACCACCGATCAAAACCCTTAAGGACCGGAGGCAAGCCCTTTTCATTCATGATAATCTATATTTTTTACAAGAAGTAGAGGAGCAATACAACCAATTGCCTGCTGCGGCAGGGAGCCCGGCGGCCCCCCTCGGCTGTGCAGCCCCGCGGCCGGATTACGGCTGCCAAGGCTTGGACCGGGTGTTTAGTGTTCCGGCCTCTCGGCCGGCGGCGGAACCGCCGGCCCGGCACGAAGAACGGAAAAAGAATGTCCGAACATTATAACACCTGAAGACGCGGAGTAAACGTAGAGAGAACGCAGCGAAGGCCGAGATTCATCAGGATCTGAGCAAAATATTGAGAAGATAGTCGAAAGCATCCCGTAACGCCCCTTTTGCTGCGTTATCATATTTTTGAAGAAATGATAGACTAAACAACATGCCCAAGCCGATAATAATATCAGTAGTTGTACCTGGAGCACGCCCATTATTATTGTAACTATAGATAATGACAGATTATTATCCAGAAATGTAGACAAGTGTATAATACGGCAACTTGATAGATATATTATTCACAGTATTTACCAGGCTTGAAGAAAACATGTGGTTTTTTGCCATTATGGTGAAAATTTCAGATTTTCTTACCAGCCTCAACATGGGTGCCGTTATAGTATGACCGCCATCGAAATGTCAAAGACGGTCTTAACAGGTTTTGATACTTGGCCGTGCCTATCTCATCCATTAATTTAACTTACTGATTTAAAGCAATAAATATTGGAGATAGAAAATAAGCTCATTAAAAATCGGTTCCTTTGGAGCCAAAAATATACTCTTGCATTACGATCAATTAGAGGCAGGTGAGGAGTTACTGACAATTTTGTTGACATTGAAGATCTGGCGTTTTCGCCAATTTTCGTCTATTTTCTTCAAAAATCTATTTTTGTCAATTCAACCCGGATTGACCCCGACCGTAACCAGACGTTTTCTCAAGATGCTTCGAGAAACAACTTGATTATCTAATAAACTAATATATATCAACATGTTGAGCCTAAAATTCGATTAATTCGGACGTAAAGTTCACCCGCAGGTGAACATTGAAATCAGGCGCTGAGTTAGACAGGTCCTCACAGAAGGCGAATTCCAGCCCCGTTTGTGGAGTTAGCCGGCAGGTGAACCCGACGGCCAGTTCCAGGCTGTCATCGTCTAATTGCTTGATCCCCGTGTCGCCGAAGGGTGACCGGTAATAGTTCAACTGAGCCAATAAATTCCAAGAATCATTCAGCAGATATTCGATCCCCAGCACGGCTGAATACAGATTCCGGACCGGGACCGCCGGCCCCAGCGTCACCGGATCGGTCAATAGAATCACCCCCGGACTAAAATGAATGACGAAGGATGACACCCGGGATTGGGTCAAAAGAAAAAGGCCATGATCTGCTCGTCCGCTCCCATAACCGCGCTCATAATCACCGGTGGGAAGTTTGACCGTGTAGGCCAGGCTCCCGGTGAAGAATCCCGTCTGTTTTTCTTCCAACAAGGCAAATTTGGCTTCGGCCGTGCTGTCGGCAAAATAGACGCCGCCGGATTGCGGCCGGAACCAATCCTGACCGTTCTTTCTCAAATAATAGGCGAATTCATTCTTCGGCCGCCTTTCCCGGCCATAATTGGGAAAACCAAAGGCATTATGGTATTCCTCCAGGAAGCCGTCCAGGAAGCCGCTGTTCATACTGATCCACACCCCGTGCAGCGACAAATTCACCCGGTCCCACAGACCATAAGTGGCTGACAGCCGGAGGGCCAACATTTCCATATCAATCAACGCCGTCCAGTTCCGGGAGCTTTCATCCACAAAGACGCTGGAATAATCTACCCCGGCGGAGACCTGAAACTTGCCCTGGGGCAATAATTTGGGGGATTCGGGCAAGGGAGTCAGAAACATCAAGTGAGGTGGAAACTGATTCTTGACCTGTAACGGACCCAGCTCTGATTCAGCCCAACCGGTGAAGGGACAGGCCAAGACCAGCATAATAATTATTGCAGCCGGCCGCGGCAAAAATGGTGAGTGCATTTTTTACTCCTTACGGCAAATAAAACCTGTTGACTTTTAACGCCGGAGTCGTGACAATGCCGGCTTTGCCATCCATTCTCACTTTGTCATTCCGGGCAAATGGTTTTCAGTCCATCATTCTTCACTTGCGGATACATTTTTGTCTCCCAAGTCAGCCAGGACCGATACCCCGATGAGATCACCCTTGGTCAGCATTATTATCTTAAATTGGAACGGCCACCGCCATTTGGAGACCTGCCTGGATTCGGTCTTCGGTCAGTCCTACCAGGAAGTTCAAGTTATTTTAGTAGATAACGGCTCGACAGACGGGTCCGTATCCTATGTTAAAGAACATTTTCCCCAGGTGCGGTTGTTGGAGTTGCCGGAGAATGTTGGTTTTGCCAGGGGCTGCAATCTGGGCCTGACTGCCGCGGATGGAGACTACCTGGCCCTCTTAAACAACGACACGAAATTGCATCCCGACTGGTTGAGCGAGTTGGTCAAGGCCCTTGACCGGCACCCCGAGGTCGATTATTGCGCCTCCAAAATCCTCCGGTTTGACCAGCGCCGGATTATCGACAGCGCCGGGGACATCTTCACCGTGGCCGGGTCGCCCAAAAAAAGGGGCGAAGGTCAATCCGACGGGCCTGAGTTTTCCTCCCAAACCATTATTTTCGGGGCCTGTGCCGGGGCGGCCCTTTATCGCCGGTCCGTCTTTGACCGGATTGGTTATTTTGACGAGATTTTCTTTGCCTACCATGAAGATACCGACTTGAATCTCAGGGCCTTGCGGGCCGGGCTAACCTGCCTCTACGTCCCCCAGGCAATGGTTTATCATAAAGTCAGCGGGACCCTGGGCCCAGGCAGTGATTTTGTCAGTTTTTACAACCACCGCAACGTGGAACTGGCCTATTTTAAAAACATGCCGGGCCGCCTGATGATCAAATATTTGCCGTGCCTGCTGGTTATCAGGGGTCTGGCCTTTATCTACTGGGCGTGGCAGGGTCGGGCCGGATCATTTCTCCGGGGCAAGCTGGCTTTTTTAAAGCTCCTACCTTATGTGCTCAAAGAACGCCGAAGGTTGGCCCCGCAGCGCACCGCCGATATCCAGTCCTTTGAACGAGCCCTGGAAAAGAATTGGTTCTGGACGCAAGTCCGAGATCGTCTCCCGTCTCGGAGCGTCAAATCATGTATCCCTTGAGTTCATCTTTAGCCACCTTGACCACGGTCAATTCCCTGGTGGAAGAATCGCCCGATATCTTGATCCGCCCGGGTTCACCTTCGGCCGCGTCTCCGTAGGAAAAGCACAGCGTGGCGGCCAATCGTTCATCTTCTTCACTGCCTCCATGGGTCAGCAAGACGACAGGGCCGGGACACCCAATGGTCTGAAAGATCGCGTCACCGGGCCGGACCAGGGCGCTGATCCGCTCGTTATTCGCTTTGTCCCGGCCAACGATGGCTTTGCCCCCGCCTGGAAGACGAAAATGCCGTCCCAATTTCAGTAATTCGATATCCCGGACCGGAGGATGTGGCGAATGGTTGAACAACTCCTTGATCCGCCTGGAAAAGATTGGGTCGGTTAACAGGCACCCCCCGGCCGGATTCGGGTAATCGATCAATCCGAATTCCGCGGCCAGTTTTATCTGGGGCTTGCGCGATCTCCCCGACAAAGACAATAACCGCCCGCGGTCGACCAGGCCCTTTAGCTCAGGGATGGTTTCCTTTAACAGCCCGGCGCTTAACGGCCGTAACACGTAACCTTCAAATTCCGAGGTCCGGGCCACCACAATCAACGACCCCCGAGTTTGAGACATGGGCCGTTGTCCCAGGACCTCCCCGGTAAAGAGGAAATCAAATCCATCGGCCGTCATCATTTCTCCGGCTGTTTTCAACATCAAGGCATGGCAGTCGATACACGGGTTCATGTTCCCCCCATAACCATGGGCGGGATTCTTAA
The DNA here is from genome assembly GCA_015233355.1 of Deltaproteobacteria bacterium. Lineage (GTDB taxonomy): Bacteria > Desulfobacterota > JADFXK01 > JADFXK01 > JADFXK01 > JADFXK01. Next base: position 4,958 of record JADFXY010000234.1, read on the forward strand.
GCATGATCAAGTGGGATTCAGTGATGTCGATCTCTTTGAGCGGGATACCGGCCTGGGCACACATTCTAATGGCGTTTTCCGGACCGAAAAACGGGGTGACAAAGGTCAACGCCGTCACCTCAATCCCCTGTGACCGCAGCACCAGGGCGGCCAGGATGCTGTCCAGACCTCCGGAAACAAGCCCATAGGCCCTTACTGGTTTCAATTCTCTCTCCTGTATGATGTGTCTGACTAACCTCCGATGATACCTGCCGCGGGTTAGAGAGTCAACCAGCGATCATTTCATTTTTTTGACCGGCCTTATACTCAACCATAGATTCCGGACGGAGGCGGTCCTCTCTTTTTCGACTTTGAGATTGTATTTAGCTTGTCAATTGACCGATGATTGGATAGTATCACCACGGTTGCCGGTTGTTTGTTTCTGATTGCTCGTTGATCGTTTCTTTTTGTTTGTAGAGACTAACCGGAAAAATTGAACCAACGCTTGACTTGAGGGTGAACAATGGCGGATGTGCGAAAAAAGGAATCTATCACTGAAGGTGACGTTTGTTTGATCCATATTGACAACAAGCCGGCGACCTTTGCCCGGGTTGAGGAGATATCGCTCGACCGCAAGCCTGGTTGGTGGCAAGTCAGATTTCTTCTGCTGGTCCTGCCCATGCAGGAGGTCGTCTGGATCATCGACAACGAGCAAATAACCGGCGCGGATTTCACTATGGGAGGCACGCCCATCAGAATTGAACGGATTCCTCCGCCGACTCCGACCAACGCAAAGGTCAAATCACTGGAAACCTCCCTATTAGAAACTGGTCAAGATGATGACGCTAATGAAAAAGCAATGGAAAAGCGTCCGGACCAAGACGGCAAGGTGATTCAATTCATTAAAAAAAGACCGAGCGATGACTAACCGGTTGCCGGATGCCGGCTACTTTAACCGAGCAACGTGCAACGGGAAACCAGCAACAAGCCGTGAGACCATGCCTTGACACAGGGCCATCAGGTGATTAAAGTTTAACAAGATATATTCAAGTGGATAATGGCCGAGCGCCGGCCCTGGTCTTTCTATAACAGATTAACATTATTGTAACATTAAGCCAACGAAAGTTGCTCATGTCAGATAAAGATTACTATAAAACTCTGGGTGTGTCTAAAAGCGCCACAGAAGAAGAGATAAAAAAGGCCTATCGAAAGCAGGCCCTAAAACATCACCCCGACCGAAACAAAGGGAATCGGGCCGCGGAAGAAAAATTCAAGGAATTGAATGAAGCTTACGCGGTGCTGAGTAATAAAAAGAAACGTCAACAGTACGACGCCTATGGTTCAACCGAATTTCATCAGCGTTACAGCCAGGAAGATATCTTTAAGGGATTCGACATCGGGGATATTTTTAAAGAGTTCGGTTTTAATTCTAATGATGTTTTCGGCCGGATTTTCGAGGGTGGCGGCTCCTCACGAAAGAGTTCCTTTGGGTTCAATTCATTTGACGGGTTTTCGCAGCAGCAATCCGGTTTTGACCGGTCCCATCCCGGTTTCGGGGCGAAATCAGCCAAGGGGCAAGACGTCACTTACGAACTCCCGGTAACCCTGGAAGACGTGACGACTGGCGCCGAAAAGATTGTGTCTATTCAGGTGGCTGGGCGACCGAAAAAAATAAGCATTAAGATCCCCAAGGGCATTACCACCGGCAAGAAACTCCGCCTGCCCGGAAAAGGGGAACCTGGGCAGGGCAACGGCGAAGCGGGTGATCTCTATATTCAAATGAAAATCCTTGATCATCCCGTTTTTATCCGAGAAGGAGACGACTTGATCGTGGAAAAGACTATCCCCTTTACCCAGGCGGTATTGGGGACCTGCGTTGAAGTGCCTACCCTGGACGGCAAGACCTTAAGCGTTAAAGTCCCACCCGGCACTCAGAGCCACAGTAAGTTGCGACTAAAAGGATACGGACTCCCCTTTTTCAACAAGCGCGGCACCGGAGATGAGCACGTCAAAATAATTGTCCAGGTCCCCGCCAACCTGACCAAAAAACAGAAACAGATCATTCAAGAGCTGGAACGAGAAGGTATTTGAGGCGTGTTTCGGGTTGCGTGTTGCGGGTTTCGTGTTGCGGGTCAATGTCGTTAACTTAAGAGGCAGGGGAATCGGATGAGATTCCAATAAATAGTCAATTCCGCTTAAGCCCCAACGGGGCGCTCTAGGTTAGCCCAGGGCAGCGCCCTGGGTAGGGGCGGCGACTATATGAAATACCATGTAATGGTCACATAAAACCGCCGGCGATTCAGCGGTTCACCCCTGGTTATGTATCCCGGCCTGTGGATATCCTTTTGGTCTCGCATAGGATGAAATGGATGTCT
>JADFXY010000235.1:0-7330 GCA_015233355.1 Deltaproteobacteria bacterium
AAGGATGTGCCGGTACCTAAAATCGCCGGCCTTGACCTGTTGAAAGGGGGAGGCTATGATGTTGATTTAGAAAAGACCATCAACGACATGCTCTCCATTATCAGGAACATGGAATCCCAGTTGGAGAACGTGCTCGGTATCAATTCCCTGCTGGAAAAAGATCTCCGTGAATCTAAGGGTATGGTTACCCGGCTAAAGGCTGATAAGACGCACCTGGAAAACGAAATTGCCGGGATGAAAGAGGCGATCCCGTCTAAGCGGGAAATCCAAATTGAGATCGATCACCTGGTGGAGGAGCGAAATATCGCCCAGAAGAGCATCCATGACCTTAAGGCAAATTATAAGAAGATCCAGCAAGATTTGATCCAGTACCAAAATCGGATCGGTAACCTGGAAGAAGAGAAGAGGGATTTCGTCACTGAAATTAATTTCCTTGAATCTAAATTGCACGCCTCGGCCGAAAAAATCAGCCGGTTCGAAAACGAACTCATCTCGTTGCGGGGCGAGAAAATAGCTCAACGTGACAGAATAAATGCGCTGGAAGAAGAGTTGCAGGAGACTCTAAATGAAAAGTACCGGCTCCAGATGGAGCTTAAAGAAACCAAAGAAGGCATGGCCGAGTTGCATGCGGCCCTGACCGACTCAAAACTTCAGGCCAAGAAATCGTTCTACAAAGCAGCCGAGCAACCGGCATTCAGCAGTAATCAACCAGCAGCAAGCAACGAGTAACTATCAACTATTGACAAGCAACCCAATGTCATTGACTTAAGAGACGGACAAACGAGCTGAATTTAATAAAATGTCAATTCCGTTTAAGCCCTGAAAGGGCGCTATAGGTTAGCCCAGGGCAGCGCCCTGGGAAATACGGCAAGTTACGTGTCAGCAGGATGGTCAGGAGGGCGGCCAGCCCCCAAAGTCATTTCTGATGGATGGGATATCCGTTACGGCTGAGATACGGAATTGCCGGCGATTTTATGTGACCATTACATGGTATTTTATATAGTCGCCGCCCCTACCCAGGGCGCTGCCCTGGGCTAACCTAGAGCGCCCCGTTGGGGCTTATGCGGAATTGGCCATTTATTAAAATCAGATCCGCTGACCCTGCACCTTAAGTTAATGGCATTAACCCGTAACCAAGATTTTATAACACGTTTTTCAACTTGCCCCTGAGATAAAGCAGCGTTTTGGAGTGAATCTGGGAGACGCGTGACTCGGTAATGTCGAGCACCTCTCCGATTTCTTTCATATTTAATTCTTCAAAATAATATAGGGTAAGGACCAGGCGTGGTTTTTCCGGCAATTCCTCGATTGCTTCGCCTAACGACTGCTTCAATTGGGCCAGATGCAGTTCTTGGAAGGGGCTGCCGGAATTGGGATCAACCAGGTAGTCGATGATTTCTTGCCGCCGGCCCATGACCTCTTCGCCGACGGTCTCGTTCAAGGAGATCAGAGATACTGATTTAACCTGGCTGATAACGTCAAAAAGCTCCTGTTCTTCCAAGCCAAGTTCCGCAGCCAGTTCTTCATCGGTAGCTTGCCGGCCGAACCTCTGTTCCAGCTCAAAGTAAGCCTTTTCCATCTCTCTGGCCTGCCGCCGGACTGAACGGGGAACCCAATCCATATTGCGTAAGGCGTCGAGCATGGAGCCGCGAATGCGGAATTCGGCATAAGTCTTGAACTTGGTTTGTTTGCCGGTGTCGTACTTATCAATGGCGTCTAACAGGCCAACGGTCCCGGCGCTGACCAGTTCCTCCTGGTCGATGTGAGGCGGCAGTCGCATGGCCATGCGGTTGGCGATGTTCTTGACCAAGGGAGCGTATTCGACGATCAACTTGTCCCGGTTGTCCCGGTTGACCTGGGCGAGGCTTTGGCCATTCTTTATTTCTCCACTTTTTTTTATCATGGTTGGTCGAGGTCCGCTCATCGCCAGTCAGGATTATATTAGTTTAAGAGGTTTTAACCGTGAGCCTCATGTCTCCGGGATTGGACAGGAATCCCTTCCAGAAGAATTTGGCGCCACCGCCCGCATTTTGATTGTTACGACGCATCAGATTGATGTCATTCGCCACGGTCTCAAAGCATTTGTTCGCCGGTGAGAAGGGATAAGCCTCCGCCAGAGGTTGTTGCTGTCGGACAGCCATCTGAAGATGGTCATCTCTTGTCACATAGCCGAGATAGTTAATAGAAATGTTTAAGAAACGTTGCGCCGCAGAGTTCAGGGTCCGGTAGACCTCTTTGGCTTCCCGTTCATTTTTGACCGAGTTGACCAGAAGATTAAAATTTTTGACCGCGTGCTTTAGCCCCATCACCTTAATCAAGGCATAGGCATCGGTGATAGAGGTGGGTTCGGGAGCCGCGATGACTATTATTTCATGAGCCAGGGCGTTAAAATAGATAACGTTTGACGAGATCCCGGCTCCGGTATCGATCAGCACCACGTCCAGTCTGCGGGTAAACGCCTCTAGTTCGGCTAAAATGGCCATCTTCTGTTGCTGACTTAAATCTGTTAACTCAAACACGCCCGATGCCGCGGGTAAAATCAAGATTCCGGCCGGACCCCGGACCAGGACCTCGGACAGGCGCTTTTCTCCGGTCAGCAGATGTTGGATGTTATATTTAGGGGTCAGGCCCAGCAGGACGTCGATATTGCCCAGGCCCATGTCGGCATCCAGGATTAAAGTTTTTAGACCCGCTTTTGACAAATTGACGGCCACGTTGGCCACCACGTTGGTCTTGCCGACGCCGCCTTTGCCACTGGTCACCGCCACGACTAGAGCGGAGTTGGGCCGGCTTGGAATCGGAGCCGGTTTCTTTTTGTTTACGGGTTTTATATCGGTATTTGAGTCCATAGATGTCCTGTGCCCACTTACCGCAGCTAATGCCCTTAGGGTTCCTGCCTGATCCATTGTGTCCCTCGCAGTAACTTAACCAATTTTTTTGTTTTTGTCGAGTGAAATAACATTTCTCGAAGGCTGTACCCCATTCAAAATGAATTCGGCCGCGTTTTCCGGTGTGGCGGTCAGAATATCCTCCGGAACTTTTTGTCCGGTGGTCATATAGGCCAACGGGATACCACGGCTGATGATTTGGTTCAGAATTGGTCCGAAACATCTGGTTTCGTCTAATTTGGTGACCACCACCCCTTTGACCGGGATCAGCTTATAAGCCTGAATAATCTGCCCCAGATCATCGTCTTTGGTGGTGGCGCTCATGGTCAAGAAGATGTCGCCGCCGAAATTCCCCGGAAAGAATTTTTTGAGTTCCGCCAATTGACCGGGGTCATGATGGCTTCGGCCGGCCGTATCTATCAAGATCACGTCTTTTCTCTTAAGTTTGGTTATGGCTGAGGCCATCTCACGCGGTGAAGCCACCACCTCAACCGGAGCGCCAATGATATTAGCGTAGATTTTCAGTTGTTCCACCGCGGCGATGCGGTAAGTGTCGATGGTGATGAAGCCGACTTTCCGGTTTTGTTCAAAGGCGAATTTAGCCGCCAGTTTAGCGATGGTGGTTGTCTTCCCGACACCGGTGGGACCAACAAAGGCGGCCATCACCGGGTTGAGAGACCGGCCGGCTGGATCGCCAAGATTGATCGGTCCGGTGGTTTTGATTATTTTGGTCAACATCTTGGCCAGGAAGGCCCGGCAGTAGTTCGGATCATCTTGTTTTGTCTTGGCTAGTTTTTGATTAACCCGATCAAGCAGCTTTAAGGCCACCGTCTCAGACACCCCGAAGTGGAGCATGCTCTGGTAAAGCTTAATCAGGTTGGGGTGGAAACCAGTGTTCTTTAGGACGCCGCTATGCCGGGCGATGAACTGACTCAACCAATCAATATCCTCCAGACCCGTTTCCAGGGGAAGGCAGCCAAATTTTTGACGGGCGTCAGAATTTTCGCCACAGAGCGTGATCAGGGTTCTTTTGATGGCCGCCAATTCGGCCAGAACCGGCTGCATCCTGGGGTCACTGTCTGATGAGCCCCTTAAGCCGTTATTAATCGCCGGGTTTGGCCGCCCGGAAAAGAGCTGGGTCAGCTCCAGTGGTTCGTCCGTGACCCGGTGGGTCAGGGTGACCACGTCATCATCGGCCTCCGGCGTCGGTTCAAGTTTTTCAAACCGGGCGGGAGTGCAACCGGCCGCACCAGCCGCGGGACGTTTTGATCTCCGGCGTCTCATGGCCGAAACGTCACTTTCTGAGGCCGCGGTCACCTCCACCATGGGTCGCCCGAAGACGCCGAATTGTCCTTTTCCATCTCTCAGTTCTCGGGAGGATAGAATGATCGCGGAAGATCCTAAATCCTCTTTGACCAACCGGAGGGCCTCTTCCATCGTGATAGCTTCGTATCGTTTAATTTCCATGGCTCAAACTCACCATTCCCAGGTTAGTGATTGATGCGTCGGCTGAAATCTCGTTATGAGACAAGACGACCAAAGTGGGAATAAACCGTTCGGTCAGTCGTTTCAAAGGAGTTCTAACAATCGGCGAAGTCAGGATAATCGGTGTCAGTCCCGCCTCTCGGAATTTCTCCGTGGCGGCGGTTAGAGTATTGATGATCTGATGGGCTTTGGCCGGTTCCAAGGTCAAGTATGATTCAGTCTCGGTATGTTGGAGGGATCGGGTGATCATATCCTCAATGGTCTTGTCCAGCGTCATGATGTGCAGGCTCCCATCGGGGAGCAGGTGCTGGCGGGTAATCTGTCTGGCCAGGGCCTGCCGGACGTAATCGGTCAGCAGGTCAACATTCCTGGTCGTCGGGGCATGGTCACCCAGGGTCTCAACAATAGACAAGAAGTTGCGGACAGACACACCTTCCTTAACCAGGCTCTGGAGGACCTTTTGCACGCCGCCGACCGACATGACGTTGGGGACCAGTTCTTCTACGGCCTTGGGGTAACTTTCCGCCAGGTGTTCCAGGAGCTTCTGGACTTCCTGCCGACCCAGGAATTCAAAGGCGTTTTTCTTAATTACTTCCGAGATATGGGTGGCGATTACGGTGGCGGTATCCACTACTGTGTATCCGGCTATCTGGGCTCTTTCCTTGTCTTTTTCTTCTATCCACAAGGACGGCAGCCCAAAGGCCGGTTCTTTGGTCGGGATACCTTCTATCTTCATCTCAGTTTCTCCTGAATCCATAGCCAGATAGTGGTCAGGCATGATATCCCCTTTGGCTATTTCCACCCCTTTAATCAGGATGGAGTACTCATTCGGCCCCAACTGGAGGTTATCCCGAATGTGCATTGGCGGGACCACCAGGCCCATATCCAGGGCAAATTGCCGGCGGATGGACTTAACCCGATCCAGGAGTGAACCATCTTGCTCTACATCGACCAGAGGGATGAGGTTGTAACCCACTTCCAATTCCAGTACATCCAGGGGCAACAGAGCCTCTACCTTCTCAACTTTTTCTTCGGGTGTCTCGGCCCGCTCTTCTACGGCTTCCACCATGGCTTCCCGCCGTGACCGGTAAATGAGATAGGTGACATAACCGGTGACAATGCCCATGGCGAAGAAGGGGATGGTGGGCATTCCAGGGATGAGGCCGAAGAAGAAAATGACGCCTGCGGCCAGGCCGAGAGCCCGGTGATGGGCTAGAATCTGGCCGACCAGTTCGGCCCCCAGATTTGCTTCCGAGGCAGCCCTGGTGACGATAATACCGGCAGCCGTGGAGATGACCAGGGCGGGGATTTGGGAGACCAGGCCGTCACCGATGGTTAACAGGGTGTAGGTCTGGGCCGCCGTCCCGATGGGCATACCTTCTTGAAAGACACCGATGATCAGACCGCCGACAATATTAACCACCGTGATGATTACGGCGGCAATGGCGTCACCTCGGACGAACTTACTGGCGCCGTCCATGGCCCCGTAGAAATCGGCTTCCTTGGAGATTTTTTGACGCCGGACCTTGGCTTCGGACTCCGTGATCAGACCGGCGTTGAGGTCGGCGTCAATGGCCATTTGTTTACCCGGCATGGCGTCCAAGGTAAACCTGGCGGCCACTTCGGCGATACGGCCGGAACCTTTGGTAATGACGACGAAATTGATGATGACCAAGATGGCGAATATAATCACCCCGACCACGTAATTACCGCCGACGACAAAAGAGCCAAAGGCTTTGATGACCTCGCCGGCGGCGGTGGCCCCTTCGTGCCCGTGCAACAGGATCAACCGGGCCGAGGCGATATTTAAGGACAGCCGGAGCAGGGTGGTAATGAGCAATAAGCCCGGAAAAATAGAGAAATCCGGCGGGTTCAAGATGTAAATGCCGATAAACAAGATAATCACGGCGACAGTGATGTTAAAGGTCAACAGCATGTCCAAAAGCGGCGTGGGCACGGGAATGATCATGATGATCAACACCCCGATTACGCCGAGCGCCATCAAAATGTCGCTGTATTTGGTGATGCCGCCTAAGACCGCTGAGTTGGTTTGAGCCATGGTTGCCGCCTTTATCACTGTCAAGTGGCTGAGAGTTGTTTGGGGTGCTCCATTTGGCACGTTTCTTGGTGCTTATAAGAGGTTGCCGCCGGCATTGATGCCTTGGATGAAGGTGGCGCGCAATTTTCTTATCCCGCGCCGTAATGATATGCAATTTGTGCGCCATTTACAATATGCTTGATAGATAAGGCCGGAACACAAATCGGGTGCCGCGTAGGGTGCGACAGGTGAGGATATTTTGACGGTGCCCAGGCGGCCGGGTAGTCCGGTGCCAAAAAAAATATACGGATTGTTTTTCTGCTATTGGCATTGTGGTCACGGCCGCAAAAATTTTGGATATGTCACGGAACTGTGTTGATTATCTTTTGAGCGAGGGCGTGATTTTGGGGATTAGGATGGGTAAGAGGGTGGTAGGAGTTAAAAGATGTTAGCGGCGACAGTTTTTGGTCTAGGGAGATAAGCCGGAAGGGGATGGCTACGAAGATAGGATCTGTTTTATCGTAGACCTATTAATTCTTTAAATAATTCATTATGGTATGGGAAATCCTGTCCATTTTGGCAAATCATGCAGTCATTGCATCTGAAATGTTCCATAAATACGTCCCTGGCCTGTTCATTAGGAAGACTTCTTATATTAATGTGACATTGGTCTCCTGACTCGCTTTCGACTTGTTCAAGATTCGCACTGTTGAGTATGTCGGTACATAATATCCAGTAAGCGATTGGTTCGGTATCAACGGATTGATAATAATTATTCAGATGGGGACACACTTCAGTGCCGTATTTTTTTGTGATGCAGGACTTACAAATGGCTGAAATACCATCTTTATAGTTTCTGAAGCTATTCGCAGTAACCCTTTGTTTCTTTTTGTCGAAAGAATGTTTCCGCAGTATTCTG
>JADFXY010000236.1:0-7260 GCA_015233355.1 Deltaproteobacteria bacterium
TTTGTCGAATTGTGTTCTTCTGTAGGACGGGAGGACTTGTTACACGGAGTGGTCGAAGAGGCGGCTAAGAAAATGGCCCAACCGGCCACCCGGCCCCTGGTCTACGCGGTAGACGACTCCAAGATGATGCTTAGAATTTACGCCACCAAGTTGGCCCAATTGGGCTATGAAGCGCATGTATTTGAGTTCCCAAGGGAAGCCTTGGAATCCATGTATACCGTAAAACCCCGGATTCTCCTGACCGACTTGAATATGCCGGATATGACCGGAATAGATTTAACACGAGCGATTAAGACTGAGGCATCCCTGCAAGATATCCCGGTAATTATGATAACCACTCAAAAGGATGAAGAGGATCGGCAAGCCGCGCTTAACGTGGGGGTGAACGGTTTCCTGAACAAGCCTTTCAAAGACGACGAATTGAAGGCCGAAATGGAAAGGCTCCTGGGGTGAGCTTTGACGGCTTGTCTGACGACTTGTCCGAGGGGGCTGTTGATTGAAGCTAACAAAATGATTATTAACAATAAATTCGGAACCAACAACCGTCATCCGGTGGCCGAAACCATCAGTCCAAAATAATTATATTGACCTCGCGTACCTTTTTTGTTGAAAATAACAAACTCTTCATGTATAAGGAATCGGTTTTCGGGACGTGGCTCAGTCTGGTAGAGCACAGCATTCGGGATGCTGGGGTCGCTGGTTCAAATCCAGTCGTCCCGACCAGCTTCGGATTTACAAGGTCGGAGATTTCTCTCCGGCCTTTTTTTTGTGGGTCGGGATTCAGTTAAAGACATTTTCGGGCCAAACGACCGCCATCCAGCCGTTACAGACCGGATCGCTTTTTTTGCTGACCATGATTTTGCCCCTTGACAGCGTTCTTCACTCCCGCTATTTAATAGTGCCATCGACAACCTTCACCGTTCTATTGGGGAGAACGACTATGCCAATAAATTATGCCGGAACAATCATCAGGGCCAGCCTGGTGATACTCTTGGCCCTCGTGCTGTCCCTTAACTCTGCGGCGGGACCGGCCTGGAGCGGGGAAATGACGGCACCACCGGGAATAAGCAAGACAACGGTGATTGCCGAGCCTCAAACAACTAAGCCGGATGGTGAAGAAAAAGGGAAGATAACTCTGGAAGAAAGCATCAAATTAGCTTTGGAACAGTCAACCAACATCATCACTGCCGTGCAGGAAATCAGCGCCAAGTACTACCAAAAAAAACAGACTTTCACCGCTTTCCTGCCTTCTTTTAAAACCGGTTATTCCTACACCCGGTTAAGTGACACTCCTGTGACTACTATGGGTGGTCTTCTGCCCATTTCGCTGCCCACTGCGCCTCAGGATAACTACAATTTCTTCGTTTCCGTAACCGAGCCGGTGTTTACCGGATTTTCCCGGCTGACCGCTTACGAAATCTCCGAGTTGAACCTCGACGTGGCCAATGTGCAACTCCAAACGGCCCGGCTCACTCTTATCCTTAGCGTCAAACAAGCATATTACACTATTCTTCGGTCGGTCAAGGCCATTGAGGTGGCCGAATCCTCGGTCCAGGCCCTGGCCTCACACGCCAAGGTGGCTAAAGATTTCTACGATGTGGGGATGATCCCCGAAAACGATTGGCTCAGGTCCGAAGTCGAGTTGGCCAACGCCCAGCAGGATTTAGTCAGAGCCAGGAATGATTTTGAGAGTTCCTGCGCCTTTTTCAACACGATTCTAAGACGAGACATCAGCACTCCCGTATCGGTTTATGACATCTTGACCTACACCCCCTGCGAGAAGGCTCTGGATAAATACTTTGCCACGGCCAGGACGACCCGGCCGGAACTGAAGGAAATGAAGCTCAGGATCAACCTATCGGAAAAAGACATTAAGCTGACCAAGAGTGAATATTATCACACCGTCTCGGTCGCCTATACCTACAATAAGCTGGGTGAAAATTCCATCATGGACGAATACAATTACGGCAAGTCGGATACCTGGACCGTGGCCGCCATGTTGAACTGGACCTTCTGGGAGTGGAATCGGACCAACTACAAGGTCCAGGAAAAAAACACCGGGCTGAAAAAGGCGGAACAACTGCTCATCCAAACACAGGATCAAGTTGACCTGGACGTAAGGAAATCATACCTGGATCTGATAACAGCCGAGACGAACATCTTCGTCGGTGAAAAATCCATCCAACAGGCTAAAGAAGCTTACCGCATGGCCGAGCAGCGGTATATCGAACAGGTGACCACCTCCACCGAGGTTTTGGACGCCCAGAACCTGTTGGTGAAAGCTCAAAATTATTATTATAACGCGCTATACGCCTATAACCTGGCTAAAGCCGGCCTGACCAAGGCCATCGGCCAGGATGACGGGCCGGTCAAAACCGCTCTGGAAAAAGTAGTTGATTATGGTTATCTGCCGGCGGCCAACCAACCATTTATTCATCCCTAAACGACAGGGCTCGCTCTATCCCGAGCCAATCTTCGCGACTACACGGCGACTACACGCAGAATAAGGAGACATAGAATGGCGATCAAACCGGAACGTATGTCCGAATTACCGCCGGAAAGACGGCAAAAACTAATGACCAGATCCATGTCGGACATATCCGCCATATATGATCAAGTTGTCGGCATCGTTAGAGACATAGAAAAAAACGGGGATGCGGTTATCCTCAAGCATTATAGCAAGCATAAATCCGACATCACCCCGGCTGATCTGGTGGTCAGTCCCGATGAGGTGGCCGCGGCCTATCGGGATCTGGATCCGGCCGTGATTGAAGCCCTCAAGAAAGCCAAAGAAAACATCGTCCGCTTCCATCGCGCCCAATTACCCAAAGAGATGTGGTCGATTGAAATCGCCCCTGGGATCCTGGCCGGACGGATGACCCGTCCAATGGATTCAGCCGGCTGTTATGTGCCTGGAGGCCGCGCCTTGTACCCATCAAGTGTCTTGATGACCATTCTTCCGGCCAAGGTCGCCGGCGTTAAACGCGTCATCGCCTGTACCCCACCCGGTCCCGGCATGACGGCCGGTGCGGCCACCATTGTCGCGGCGGACCTGGCCGAGGCTGACATGATCTTGAAGATCGGCGGACCCTGGGCCATCGCGGCCATGGCCTTTGGTACGGAAGTGGTGCCCAAGGTGGATAAGATTGTCGGTCCCGGCAACATCTATGTCACTGCGGCCAAGATGGCCGTATTCGGTCACGTGGACATCGATTCTCCGGCCGGCCCCAGCGAAAGCCTGATCATCGCCGACGCCGGGACTAATCCTCAGTTTGCAGCTATAGACTTTTTATCCCAGGTGGAACATGACCCCGACGCGGCCGCCATCCTGGTCACCGATTCCCTTAAAATCGCCCAGCAAGTATGTGACATCATCGATAACGAATTGCCCCGGTTGCCCCGGCGGGAGATCATCGAACGGGCCATTGAAGCCAATTCAGCCGTACTGGTCACTAATTCCCTGGCTGAGTCTATCGACGTTTCAAATGAATACGCGCCGGAGCACCTCCAGATAATGACCGCTGATCCTTTCACGGTTTTGCCGCGGATCAAGCACGCCGGCTCCATTTTCTTAGGTGAAAACGCTCCGGTGCCGGTAGGCGACTATGCCTCGGGAACGAACCATGTCCTGCCCACCGGTCAATGTGCCAAAATGTTTAGCGGCCTGTCTGTGGACGACTTCATCAAGACGCCGACTTTCCAATACTTATCTAAAGACGGTCTCAGGAGTTTGAAAGACACGGTCATCACTCTGGCCGAGGCTGAGGGCCTACCCATCCATGCCCGGACCATTAAGGAAAGATTTTGATAATCGGTGTTGATTAAAAATAACGCCCGCCTGGGGCCCGGTGGTTTTCTATGAGGGAAGTCGAGGGGGATGGGGTGAAGCTTCAGGTAGGCTATCGTCTTAAGTTCTCGTCCAGGCTATCATCTAACCTATCGTTTATCATTTAAGATATCATTTAAGATATCAATAGCCGGCTTTCGGGCCGGCTTTTTCCGCAAAATCAAGAAGCCGGCATCTGCCGTCCGCGTTTTGGCCGATAGCGTCGAGGCCGTTTATTAGACTCATTACTGCTTTTGCTGTGTGCAAAAACCTGTCGAGTCAAAACCTTAATTGAATCCCGTATGGAAGAACGGGTTACTCAGCGACCTTGGTTTCCAGGGCTCGGGCGATTTTCTTCTTTAATTCCGTCAAATCAAATGATTTAATGACATAAAAGTCGGCCGAAATAGACTTAATATCTTCTTTGAATGTATCATAGGCCGTGCATAAGATTACCGGCAAGTCATAAAACTTGTTTCTAATCTGCTGCAGCAAATCCAGGCCGTCATATTCAGCCATCTTGATATCCAAAACCACCAGATCGGGCTTCTCCTGGTCTATCCTCTCCAGTAGCTTGAAACCATTATCAGCCAGAACGACCTGATAACCTTCCTCAGTCAATTCTTCCGAAAATAAAAAGCGGATATGTTCTTCATCGTCAACGACAAGGATTTTTGACATGATCATCACCCCTAAAATTCATAACTGGATGTTTCTTCAATAATGTTAGATTTAAAGATAAAGCGAGGTCTCCGATCTGGATCCCTCGTCGGCCTTAATAATAAAATAAGCACATAAAAAGAACAGGCAAGGCCATTTCCCGAAACACTCTGCCCCTTCAGAAAAAAATACTACACCCTTCGACGAATTCAGGCAACTCAATTCAGGTGCCTTTTTTTGTATCTGAAGTCGGCCGGAATGAGTAAATGAGGTAGTTTCGAGTTTTTACCCCATACGGCCAAAAAAGTAAATAGCTTTTATTTCCTTTTGCGCAACCGCTGTGATATAATTAATTTTTTGAGCAGGAAACGGCTATTCACCAGAAGCTCGACCTGGCCGGCGCCCTTAAACCCGGCCCCGAAAGACGCCTGGCCGGCCCCAAAATAGCTTAATAAACTCCTTTTGGGGTATCTCAATGTTTCGCATGCACCGGAGATTATAAATGGAAAATTTTGAGATTACAACATGTTATACCTTTGACGATCTGTTGCTTCAACCACTGGAATCAGAAATACTACCCACCGAAGTGGATGTCTGCACCCGTTTGACCCGAAATATCTCCTTAAATATCCCTCTGGTCAGCGCGGCCATGGATACCGTCACCGAAGCCGAAACAGCCATCACCATGGCCCGCCAAGGTGGAGTGGGCGTGATTCACAAAAACATGCCCATTGCAGTGCAGGCCAAGGAGCTGGAAAAAGTCAAGAAATCTGAAAGCGGCATGATTATCGACCCCGTCACCGTCGATCCCGACCAGAAGGTCAGTGACGCCCTGGAGTTGATGAACACCTATCATATTTCCGGCTTGCCGGTGGTCAAGGACGGACTCCTGGTGGGTATCGTGACTAATCGAGATCTGCGCTTCGAAACCAACCTGGACCACCGCGTCGCAGACATCATGACCAAAGATAATCTGATCACCGCCACGCCCGGTATTGGTTTAGACGAATGCAAGGAGCTTTTGCACCGCAACCGCATCGAAAAACTGCTGGTCGTTGACGAACACGGCCGATTAAAAGGATTGATCACCATCAAAGACATTGTCAAGCTTAAGGAATATCCTCATGCTTGCAAGGATGGATACGGCCGGTTGCGAGGCGCCGCGGCCGTGGGTGTCGGAGGTGATCAAAGGGAACGAGTTGAAGCCCTGGTTAAGGCCGAAGCGGATGCCATCTTTATCGACGCCGCCCACGGCCATTCCAAAGGGGTGATAGAATCCGTTAAGACCATCAAAAAACTATTTCCCGAGATAGACCTCGTGGCCGGAAACGTAGCCACGGCTGAAGGCGCTGAGGCCCTGGCCAAGGCCGGAGTTGACGCCATCAAGATAGGAGTGGGACCGGGCTCCATCTGCACCACCCGAGTCGTGGCCGGTGTCGGTGTGCCCCAGATGTCGGCTATCTTCGATTGCGCTAAGGTGGCCAAGAAGTACAACGTCCCCTTGATCGCCGACGGTGGCATAAAATACTCCGGAGACATCACCAAAGCCCTGGCCGGCGGGGCCGCATCGATTATGATCGGCAGTCTGTTTGCCGGCGCCGATGAAAGTCCGGGTGAGACAATCCTGTTTCAGGGCCGAAGTTACAAAGTCTATCGAGGGATGGGCTCAATTGAGGCTATGGAGGCGGGGAGCAAAGACCGTTACGGCATGGGCAAAGTGAGAGACAAGACCAAACTTGTCCCGGAGGGCATCGTGGGGCGGGTTCCAACACGCGGCCCACTGTCGGAGATGGTCTACCAGTTGGTCGGTGGGGTGAAATCCGGAATGGGTTACCTTGGTTGCTCCAATCTGACCGAACTCCAGGCCAGAGCCAAGTTTATCCGGATTACGGCTGCCGGACTCCGGGAAAGCCACGTCCACGACGTCATTATCACTAAGGAAGCACCCAACTATCGGGTGGAATAGTTCACCGTTGCTGGTTGAAAAGAACCTGTGACAAGTACCGAGCAACCAGTATCTTCCTCTCCTCGAAAAAAACAAATTTGCCCGTTCGAGGTCTAGATAACCGTAGGAACCTGATCCATGCTTCTGGCGTCCCAAGAACAGCCCTGGTCCATATTGTGTGACTACTTAAAAAAGTCCGAGTGTACATTGAACTGGACCGATGGGCCTGACCGATGTTTTATTTGTGCCGGAGAAACACCCGGCCCAGTCTGCCCGACACCGGCCGGGGCGGCATGTGTTCCCTGCACCCGGTCAGCCCTCCAGGCCGTGCTCGGAGACCAGGACCTTAGATCCTGGACTCTGGCTCAGTTCAAAGAAGCGTTGTCTCCGGCGGGACGTTTGCCCCGGCGTCTGCTAGCCTTATGGCGATTTGACGAGGTAGCCCGAAGTCTGTCCAAACACCCCGCAGCTAAGCTCAAATCTTTGATGACACATCTGGTCGAAAATTTGGGATATGCTGAATCGCACCCCTTAGATGAGGCCGTTCGGCAGGCTGCTTACCAGGTCTGCAAGAATATCGGGGAACCAATCTTGATGTACCTGCTTCAAGGGTGTGAGACTGAGCCATGGCAGTTCTATGCTAATGTCCTCATGGCCGCCGGACGAGTCGCTCCGGAAAATATGTTTGTCCGGGACCTGCTGGAGAGAGCCGGCCGCGACGCCAGACCTGAAATCCGCAGGCGGGTGTTATCCACCATTGCCTCGAACGATTCGCCTTGGGCCAGGGCACTCCAAAAAAGCATGATTAAAGACGCCCAACCGGAGATTC
>JADFXY010000237.1:0-7221 GCA_015233355.1 Deltaproteobacteria bacterium
AAGCAAAGGGAGATGGACAAAGCCGGGAAGGCGGCCGGAATCTTTTCCAGTCACCACCCCGACAATGAGATGGGACAAGAACTGCTGGCTCGCCTCACCCCGGATTTGGCCACGGAAAGTCCGGAACCGGCCGGGTCTCATCGAGAAGCAGAGACGCCGCCCGGCGAAGCGGAAGAGGAGGTGCTGTCCCCACCTTCCCCGGCTCCGTTCCTCACCAAGACGCTGGCCGAGCTCTTCCGGCAACAGGGCCACCATGAAAAGGCCGCAGAAATTTACCAAAAACTCTCTCTTCTTCCCCCGGATGAATCACAACTGATTCCGGCCACGGAAGAACCTGCACCCGGACCAGTGGATTTGAAGCATTTGCAGAAGAAAAAAGCAATTAACATAATGGAAAAGTGGCTGGGGAAGATACGACACAGCTCATCGACACAGGAGGTTTCAGTTTAATGTATCAGACGTCTGAGTTTAGAAAAGGACTTAAAATTGAGGTAGATGGCAAGCCATACGTGATTGTTGACTTTCTCCACGTCAAGCCCGGCAAGGGGGGCGCCTTTATCCGTACCAAACTCAAAAACTTACTCACCGGGCAGGTCATTGAACCCACCTTTCGGTCTGGAGAAAAAGTCGGCAAGCCCGACGTGGAAGAAAAGGAAATGCAGTACTTGTATAAGGAAGGAGACCACTACTGCTTCATGGATAACGCCACTTATGAGCAGGTGGAGATTCCTGAGTCCGCCGTGGGAGAGGCTAAAGGTTTTATGCTGGAGAATGTCGACGTCCAGGTGCTCTGTTACAACCAGCAACCAGTGGGCGTGGTGTTACCCTTCTTCGTGGAGTTGGCCGTGGCCGAAACCGAACCGGGGGTAAAAGGAGATACGGCCAGTGGTGGATCAAAACCGGCCAAACTCGAGACCGGCGCCGTCATCCAGGTCCCGCTTTTCATTAATGAAGGTGATCGACTCAAGGTGGATACTCGGACCGGCGAGTACATCGAACGGGCCAAGTAACCTGATTTATAGTTGCTTGTTGCGAGTTGCGTGTCATGCGGCGCGTTTGATGCTTTGCGATTACTTGTCTTCCGGCCTGCTGCTTTCTTGGTTGGGTGTAAATTATTTTCCCTGAGATTCGGCTGAGTCCGGGACATCATTATAACTATCATAATTTTCGTAACCCGTAACCCGTAACCCTAGATCTGGTCGTCTTGCGCCTGGCCCATGACGCGGCTGATCAATTCCGGGGTGACGTACCATTGCAACCGGCCACCCAGTGCCCCGAAGGTGGTTACTTGTATTTTGGCCAAGGTGCCGTTGTCGGCGAATAAACCCAACTCGGCCCGGTCGGCCAGCAGATGGGCCGTGATCCTGGCCAGTGAAGGCAAATGACCGGCCACCAGCACTGCCGGATGACCGGCGAACCGGTCTAAATAAGCCACAGCCTCTTGCGCATCAGCCATGGGTTTGAGTAACTCCGTAGAAATGATCTGGCCTTGCGGAACCCCGGTTTCTTGGGCGCAGATACTGGCCGATTCATGCGCCCTCTTTTTCGGGCTGGTCAGAATGGCGTCAAGAGTCACTCCGGTTTTGGCTAACATCCGGGCGCAAATCCGGATTTGGTCACGACCGGCTGAACTCAAACCTTCTTCCGGATCAATTTCTTTTGACAGCGCTTGACCGTGACGGATCAAATACAGGTCCATCTGAATTAACCTCCTGGCAAAGTGTGAAGCAGAGTGGAAAATCAGGGTATCGTTGATTTTGACGCGAATGCCGCGGCATCGCCGGCCCATCCCGACCAGTCGGAAGGGTCGGATAAGCGTCGATCTGATCGTCACAAGATTGATCAGTTAGTCCTCGTCTATTCTGATGATTATAGTAAGGTGCTAAGATACTTTGATCTTTCCGTCGGCGGGCTGTGCATCAGGGCAAAGCGGGCCTTTAACCCCAAAGACCGCCTACAAATGAACCTCAATCTGAAAATGTTAACCAAGGGAATGGTCTGGGAGGAGACCTGCATTGCCTCGGCTGAGGTCGTGCACTCAGTCTATCAGAAAGAATACGATGCGTACCTGACTGGATTAAGATTCGTCGATCTTGAACCTCAAGTTATGCAGGCCGTTGAAGCAGCCTGTTCCTACCTGGAAGCTCAGAATCGGCCGCCCCAAGACACCGGAGCCACGATTGAAGAGTTGGGTTGCTACCTGGAAAGACTGATGGAAAAATCTCCGTCATTTTGACGGGGTCCGGGCCTCCCGGCTGTCCGGTAATCCGGCGTAGAAGGCGGCCCAATTGCCGCCCATGATGCGGCTGATGGAATCTTCGTCGTAGCCGTGCCGGTCAAACATCTCCTCCAAACCACGGAGCCCGGCCAGATCCGGTAGCCCCAATGTTTCTAAATCGAATCCATAGAAATCCGTCCCCAGCCCCACTCCCTGCGGTCCGTATCCCTGGACCAGCCAATCTATTTGCCGGAAGACGTCTTCGGCATTGACCCGGCCGTCAAGAGCCAGCATTTCCGGATTCACCGTTACCCCCACCACTCCCTGCCGGTTGAAAACGGCCTCCAGGTGTTCCCGGCCCAGGTTTCGGATTCGAGGGCAGAAGTGACGGAACCCGGTGTGGGAGGAGATCAGCGGGCCGTTATAAATGTCCAATAGATCATAAAAACACGGGTCGGCCAGGTGGGCGATGTCAATCCCGAATCCGTTTTTGTCTAGGGCCTTGACCAGGTTTTTTCCGGCCGCGGTCAAACCTTCCGGATGGCCGACTCCATTGCCCTGGCCGATGCGGTTGACCCCGGCGTGGGTTAACCCTACCATCCAGATTCCCCTATCTTTGAGTTCACTCAGACTTACCGCCCCGTCAACTAGGGCATCGGCGTTTTCCAACAGCTCAATAACCCCTGTACCAGTCGCCGCATCCAGGCAGGCGGCCAGGGCCCCGGAGGTCCCAACGTGTTGCAGTCCGGTCAGAAATTCATCTGCGTATTGGAACAGCCCCCGGAGATGGCCGGCCGAGGTCCCCGGTCCGTTATATTCATCCGGGCAATAGAGGGCCGAGACGATCACTTTAACTCCGGCCCGGTTCATGTCGGAAATGGTCACCGGACCTGATGCGACCTGGTGGAACGGCACCTGGGGATGATGCCGCATCAACCCGTAAACCAGATCCACATGCCCATCTAAAATTGGTCTCCGCAATCCGACCTCCCTAGCTATCTCACTGTGGTGATATAACAACTGCGAATCAGCTCAAAATGATTGGCATGGTTCCGCAGCCTCCACCAGACCTCACCCCGGTCCCGCATATCCCACCCAGGACTAAGGCTGTCCGTACGCCGGCCACAGAGCAGCTCTTTTACATTGTCCCGCCCCTTACCGGTGAAAGGGCCGGTTAAGACGCCGCCCAGCCAGTCTGCTTCGGCCGCCACCAGGGGTGACCAGGAGTATGGATCAGACACCAGCAACTGGGCCCCGAAACTTCGGGATATCCGGTTCAACTCCTGCAAATGAACCAGGGGGAAGGGGACCTTATCGAGCAGGTTGAGGGATGACGCGGCGGAAAACAATCCTGACTTGAAGGGTAAAGCGAGGGCGTCGGCGACAATGAATTCAACCCGGCCGGGGTCCCAGTTAGAGGGCAAGGTAATGTTTTGGGGCGTATCCAGCCGGCCTTCATCAATCAGGCTGAAGTCTATCCAGCCCTGGGTCATCAGCCGGCGGGCGGCGGTAACAAACTGGATGGAGTTATCCAAACCGATGGCAAAGTCGAATTTTTGGCTCAGCTCAAAGGTGAACCGCCCCACCGCGCAACCCAGGTCCAGGGCCGGGCCCGGAGCCGGGTTAAGTAAACCGCTCCAGGCCGTGTACGCTGACGAGGCATCCTGATCATGGAACATGTCTGCGTAATGCCCCCAGAGGTAGGCGGACAGAGAGGCCGGGTCTTCATATTTTGACGGCCCCGCCTGGGCTGAAGAGGCAGAACGGGGCAAGAGAAAGGCCAGACCGTCCTGGATGGGGTAGGCCGCCCCACACTGAGCACAATGCAGCGTCCCGGTGATGATTTCCCGGCTGTCTCGGCTTTCTGGGCTGCAGGACAGGCCGTTTTCCGCGGGCAGGCACGAGGGGCAAATGATCCAGTCGAGGAGTTTGGTTTTCATAGGTGCTCGGGGCTTGTTTCTGGTTGCTTGTTGCTGGTCAATGGATTGACTTAAGAGACGGACAAATGAGCTAAATCTTCTAAAATAGCCAATTCAAAACAAGCCCCAACGGGGCGCTCTAGGTTTTCCCAGGGCACCGCCCTGGGAAATACGGCAGGTTACGTATCAGCAGGATGGTCAGGTGGTCGGCCAACCCCCAAAGTCATGTCCTTTGAATGGGATATCCGACTACGGCTGAGGTGCTGAATTGCCAATGATTTTATGTGGGCATTATAGGTTATTTTGTATAGTCGCCGCCCCTACCCAGGGCGTTGCCCTGGGCTAACCTAGAGCGCCCTTTCAGGGCTTAAGCGGAATTGACATTTTATTAAATTCAGCTCATTTGTCCGTCTCTTAAGTCAATGACATTAACTATCCACGAGCAACGAGCAATAAGCAACCAGCAACAAAAAATGGGAGACCTTGGAGATCTCCCATTCATGAGTGTGAAAGTCTGATCATGATTTATTCCGGGCCATGGCAGGCGGGCGCATGGCAAGCCGGGGCATGACAGGCCGGAGCGTGACAAGCCGGAGCATGGCAGCTAGCCGCGTGGGACTCTTTTTTTTCGACGTTAGAGATCTTCAGCACCTGATTCACCTCCTTATATTATACGTTATGTCAGACTACTCGGACGTAAGCAGTTTCATCTGACCCAAGGTTTGAATTGCCGTCACCACTTCGGACAAGAACTGGGTTGGGCTGAGGCCGCCGCCGTATTCGGGGTAGAGTGACCGGGCGACGTCCTCCGGAGTCTGCTTACCGTCACAGTGCTCCAAGAGTTCACGGCCGAATGGGTTAATCTCAGAGACGTCTAATTGCATCTTCTCTTGTTTGAATATAAGATGAGTCGGCTCCGGCGGATAATCCGCCTTGACCAGGCCCAGTTTCAGGTCGGTGATGATCTGGGGCATAGGGTAGTCAAATTCGGCCAGGATAACCATGGGGCTCTTGACGGGACGAAAGCCTCCAACCTGGTGGATATCCAGGTTAAACTGACTGGAGGACAGGTCGTATTGACCCACCTCAAGACTCAAGGTTTCGTATCGTATCATTTCCGGCAGGAATTTGAAAGTAAAATCGTGTTGAGCTAATCCACCTTTGATGGTATATAGGCTAAAATACTTATAACAATCCTCCGGTGTCAGGGTCGGCGCATCCCTCTCAAGCTTTCTGGTCAGCCAATTCAACCAGTCCAGGAAGGCCACAGCGATAGACCGGTTCATCTCCCGGCAAAGAAGAAGAAAGGACTTGGGGTAATACCTGATCATAATAGGGAAATAGCCGGCGACCAGGTTTAATTCGGGGAGCTTCAGACCGGGGCAGGGTAGATTATAAAAACTACTGAAAATAAGCGGATAGGCGTCAATCAGGTGGTCGTCTTGAGCCTGCCGGCGGTCGTTATGGAATTCCAAGCCCAGAGAGAAATAGGTGTCGGTTACCCTGACTAAACGGTCCTGATATCGGTTATATAGCTCAGTTCCAGGCAGCACGGTGGGCAACTGCAGCAACGGATTATTGTTGCCGACTATCCCGGCCATCAGGGCCAGTTCCAGCGTCGCGTCGATATCTTGGATGTCTTCTTCCGGAAAGCCGATAACAAAACTTAAGGTCGGGATGATTCCATGCGCCGCGGTGTCCTTGACCCGCTCAAACAATATACTATGATCAATGTGTTTTCGGATAAACGCCAAAGTTTTCTTAGATCCGGAATCGATCCCGTAGCACAAGGACTCGCATCCGGCCAGGTGCATCAAATCAAGCAGATCGGAGTCAACACTGTCCAGCCGGGAGATGCAATACCAGGGTAGATGGTTAAGGCCCTGGTCAATCACCTGCCGGCAGAATGATTCCACAAATTCCCGCTTGGCCGTGAACTGGTCAAAGGCCAGGAGAAAACATTCGGCGCCGAAATTGCCGCTCAGGTTGTGCATCTCTGCGACCAACCGGGCCACGGAAAAGGTCCGGCTCCGCCGCCGCCAGAGGATGGATTCCGAGCAATAGACGCACTGGTGGGGACAGCCGCGGCCTGCCTCGAGGATGGCGATGCTGCGGGGGATATGACAGGCGGCCCGGTACTCCCCCAGGGGTGGGGCAAAGCTGTAGTCCGGCAATGGCAGACAATCCAGGTCAGGGATGAGCTCCCGGTCAGCGCCCCTGATGATCTGATTGTTTTGCCGGAAGGTCACGCCCGGGATACCTTCCTCCGGTCCGATCCGGCCTACCCGGTTGCCCATGTCGTAATGAGCGACTAACTCCCTAAAGGTAATTTCACCCTCGCCCCGGACAACGGCATCGATCCAGGGGAAGGATTCCAAAGTCATTACGTCGACAAATCCTGCGTTGTGACCTCCAAGCACGATCTTGATGGCCGGCCTGACTTGTTTAACCTTTTGGGCGAGTTGAATCACGGCCGGATAAGTGGTGCACTGGGCCGAGAACCCGACCAGATCGGGCCGCCCGGCCAGAATAATCTCGGCGCAATGGTCATAGATCCGGTCATCCCGCTGGAGCACTCCCTGCCGGATGGCCAGGACAAAATCATGGATAACCACCTGGTGGGGGGTCTCCTTCAGGGAGGTAGCCAGATTGATCAACCCCAGTGGCGGCAGATTATACATTGATTCCAGATAGAATGGCGGAAAAACTAAGGTAATGTTCATTTATTATATTATGGCCGTGTCCATTATTTATGCAAATGTGGGCGGCATAACCCCACACCATCCCATATTCACCCACAAAAGCATCTTTGGTTTAATCGGCTTCGGTCATGGCCATGATTAGGGCGCCCTTGGCCGTGGTGTTGAATGGGTCTTCGGCCAGACGGACCGCCGAAATTTCCATCGGCAGACTAACTTGCTTGAGCGCCTCGGCGAATTTATCAACACAGCCTTTTGGCCTGGCTGAGCCGCCACTCAGTACAATGGGGATAGGTTTAGCTATTTTGGGGATTTGGTCGGAAGTGGTGAGGGCCCGTTCCAGACTGGCTATGAGGTTGGCGATCAGGTCGTCATAAAAGATATG
>JADFXY010000238.1:0-7214 GCA_015233355.1 Deltaproteobacteria bacterium
GACGTAGGATTTGACCCGGTCATCCCAATAGTGGTAGTTTCCCTCGTTGACACTGTAAATACCGCCTTTTTCGGGAATTCGGATATTTTCATGGGACAGCAGAAATTCTCCCACGGTCGGGTCCAGGGTGAATCCATGGACTCCCTGGCCGGTGGTGTAGACCAGCATGGTGCTGGAACTGTAAAGGACGTAACCGGCGGCTACCTGCTTTGCCCCAGGCTGCAGGATGTCATCCATAGTGCCGTGATCGCCGGTGGTGACCCGCCGATGGATGGAAAAGATGGTTCCGATACTGACGTTGGCATCAATGTTTGAGGACCCGTCTAAGGGATCGAAAATCATCACATAGGCCCCTCGGGGATATTTGTCGGAGACCTGGATAGGCCCATCCACCTCTTCGGAGGCCATCACGCACAGTTGCCCTGTTCTACTCATTCTTTTGACCAGCGTGTCGTTGGCGTAATCGTCAAGTTTTTGGACCTCTTCCCCCTGAACATTTGTTTCACCTGTGAATCCAAGGATATCAACTAACCCAGCCTTATTGACTTCCCGAGAGATCAGCTTGCCCGACAACACCAGTTCGCGCAGGAGCCGGGTAAATGCCCCGGTGGCTTTGGGAGTATATTTCTGTTGCAGCATAATATGTTCGGTGACGGTGATGCCTAAGTTTGACATGGATTAGACCTCCCTGATGAGTAGTCGTTTTCTTCGTGTTGATCCGCAGACCGGCTTTTGAGCCAACTGCGCTAATCCACCGGTAGGCGCGGTGATCAAACCTCTAGAGGCGCTCTAACCTTGGCTCTGTAAGCCTGTAATTGTCTGACAGATATCCTATGGAAACGATATGTAATATTTCCCATCTCCAGGTGACAAAAATCATATTTTTGAGTGACAAAAGTATATCACATATAATTCGGTAGGGGTAACCATTTTTACATCTGCCGTGATTCTTTTCGTTTCAATCCACCTATTCTTCCGAGGCGGGGTCGTTAGCCCAATGCTGATGAATTAGGCACGGTTTAACCATCCTCGGATGTGATAAGATTCCTCACATTCGTTCGGAATGACAAATTTATATCATTATTCCAGATGGTCCACTTTCCTGTCATTTCGAGCAAAGCGAGAAATCTTAGCGTCGTTGCGCTAATTCAACAGTATTGGGTCGTTAGCCTCAGGTTCAGAGCCGGATTCTTCCTCTTCGTTAATTTGAGGAAGGATGTTTCGAATCGAATGAACCTCGCCCTGGAATAGACTTATGGCCTCCTGAATGATCGGATTGTTGCGGGCCCGGTTAAGAACCTCCTGTTCAATCTGCGTTTCCGGCGGCATCATGGCCGGTTCGGAACGTGGGGCGGAGCCGAAAACAATCTTAATCTCCCGCCCAAAAAACGTGGCGGCCATTTCCCGGAGACGGGTGACCTGGTCGGCCACAAAAGGAGAGGCGGCCCTGAGGGCTAAGACATCTCCGGATATGTCAGCCAATTGGGCGGCATTTAACTTGTCGGACAGGACCGGTGTGCTGTTATCCCGGACATAGGCCAGGAAACCAGGCCAGGATTCCGCTGCCAAAGGAGGACGATCCGGCCCTGGACCCGCGACCGGTTGGGCGGTGGCCGGCGCAGGTGAGTTTTCCTGAACTGGCCAGACCTTCGGCTCGATCGATTGGTGGTCCAGCGCCTTGTCTTGTTCAAGTAGATCGGCTGGAGGCAGGTCGGGCGGCGGCGGCTCCTCCGGGTCTGGGGTAGGCGGAGCGCTGGTCTGGACCGGGCGCGGTGTTGAACTTGCCGCCGTCACCTGGGCCGCCGCCGGTTGTTGATCTGGAATCACCGGTTCCGGGACTTTGGCCGGCTCTGGTCTCGCTTTAACCTGGGCTGGAGACGGTCTGTCGGGACCGGATTTGGCTGGAGGACCGGCCGGTGTAGACCCGGTTCGAGAGGAACCGGGTCCGGACGGGTTTAACCCGCGGCTCAGTTCGTCAACCTGCCTTAATATTTCTTCGATGGGCTTGACATCGCCGAGCCGGGTCAGGCGAATCATGATTAGTTCCATGGCCAGCCGGGGGTAGGCGGTCATGCGCAGTTCGGACTCGGACTTCATCAGGACGCCGAAGTATTGGACCAGGCTTTCCACCGGGACCATGGAACTTAGTGATTTTAGCTCGGCGATTTCGTCTTCGGTGGCGGATAGGGAGGCGGCGTCGCCTGAATTCAGGGCGACCAGGATCATATTCCGGAAATGTTCCACCACATGGGAGAAAAATTGTTTCAAGTCGAGGCCGTAGTTGTAGACCTCGGCGACGATATCCAAAAGCGTCCTGGTGTCTTGGCTAAAAATGGCTTGGGTCAGGGCGGGCAGATGAAGCCGGTCGGCCACGCCCAATATCTCGACCACCTTGTCGTAGACCAGATGATTCCCGGCAAAGGAGATGGCCTGATCCAGGAGACTTTCGGAATCGCGCATACTCCCGTCGCCTTCTCGGGCGACCAGTCTGAGGGCCTTGTCCTCGACGTCGATCCCTTCGGCCTGGCAGATTCTTTTCAGATGATCGAAGATGTCGGAAATGCTGATGCGTTTGAAGTCGAAGCGCTGGCACCGGGAACGGATGGTGATGGGGACCTTATGGGCCTCGGTGGTGGCGAAAATAAAGATGGCATGATCCGGAGGTTCCTCCAGGGTCTTGAGCAAAGCGTTGAAGGCCGGCAGGGTAAGCATGTGGACTTCATCGATGATGTAGATTTTATAGGGGCTCTTGGATGGAAAGTAGCGAATGCTTTCCCGTAGATCTCGGATTTCGTCGATACCCCGGTTGGAGGCGCCGTCGATCTCTTGGACATCCACGGAAATTCCTTCGGATATCTCGCGGCAGGAATCGCAATGGTTGCAGGGAACAGCCTTTTCCCCGGCCCGGCAGTTAAGGGCTTTCGCCATGATCCGAGCCACGGAGGTTTTGCCGACGCCCCGGGCCCCCGCAAACAAGAAAGCATGAGCCACCTTGTCCGTCTTGATGGCGTTCTGCAAAGTGGTGGCCACATGTTCCTGCCCCACCACTTCTTCAAAGACCTGAGGGCGCCATTTTCTGGCCAGGACCCGGTAGGACATAGGGCCGTCAACTCCTCTGGGAACCAGGTGAGCTAAAAAAAGACCCCATTCGGGCCGATGTGGATAGGGGCCTGGCGAATGGGGGCGAGCTACGAAAAGTACGGGTACTGAAAAATCAATGTGGCGGAGAGAGTGGGATTCGAACCCACGGTACACCTTTTGGGCGTACACACGATTTCCAGTCGTGCTCCTTCGGCCAACTCGGACATCTCTCCGGGTAACAGACGACTATTATTTACATCCGGCTGAGTAAAGCCGGGTAGAACGCAAACTATCTTTTGGTTATTTTGGTAATGAATACTGTCATCGGTATATGTGGCGGAGAGGGTGGGATTCGAACCCACGTGCCCGGCTATTAACAGGACAAGTCGATTTCGAGTCGACCCCGTTGCGACCACTTCGGTACCTCTCCGCAGGAGTTATTCAAAATGATGCCTGATAATGTCCGGCTGTTCAGGTAATCGGAGTTGCTTTGCTCTCCGGGAACCGAAAAAAGTCCTTAACAAGTTTATGGACGCCTCTTTCATTAATCCGCCGGTCACTTCAATGGTGTGATTAAAGCTTTTCTCCTCAGCCAGATTAAACACGGAGCCAGCGCAACCGCACTTGGGATCAAAGGCTCCGAAGACCAGTCGGGTCAGGCGGGCCCAAATCATTGCCCCCAGACACATGCTGCATGGCTCCAATGTCACAAAGAGCGTGCATCGGGGCAACCGGTAATTTCCCTGCTTCAGACAGGCCGCCCTGATGACTAGCAGTTCAGCATGGGCCGTGGGGTCGTGACTGGTGACGCTCCGATTATGATCTGCGGCCAGTATGCCGTCTTGATCGTCAATGAGCACTGCACCCACCGGGACTTCACCAATGGCGGCAGCCCGCTCGGCCTGGTCCAAGGCAAGTCTCATGAACTTCTGCCAGGCTTCCGGCACCGAATTTTGTATATTTATATTTTTGCTGCCCGGTGTCAAGAACTTTTTGTCACCTGTTGAATTTTTGTTGCTGGCTGCTCGTTACCAGTTACTCGTTTAAGGCAACCGGCAGTGAGTAACCGGCAACCATGTCACCTCTAA
The DNA here is from genome assembly GCA_015233355.1 of Deltaproteobacteria bacterium. Taxonomy (GTDB): domain Bacteria; phylum Desulfobacterota; class JADFXK01; order JADFXK01; family JADFXK01; genus JADFXK01. The sequence goes on from JADFXY010000238.1 coordinate 4,170, forward strand.
GAGGGACAGTCATGACCGTTCTGTGTCTGGCCTGATACAACACCGCCGGCTGAGTGTTCCTGATCGCTCCCACGGATGACGCACCCTATTAGATAGCCGATCAAAAGTCAAATATATTCTGACAACTATTGATAAAATTGGCCGATTTGACTTTTCCCGGCTCTAATTATAGGGCTGTTTCTTCGTTAAGACGATTCCAATACTCCTCTTGTAACCAGCTTACCCTGGTCTCGTGCGGCATTGATAACGCCTCTGTTGGCGGTAAAAACCTGGAGATCGGGGACTGAGGCAAAATCACCGTCGTCGGTAATCACCTGGGTCACCCCGTGGTTCTTCATGGATTCGAGGATAAAGAGGTCGTAACCATCGACTTTCTCGGTTTGGAAGCGGTTCAGAGCAGCCTCGGTGACCTGGGCGTCAATGGTTATGGACAGAGGATCGGCCAGGCTTATGACCTGCCCCCAGGCAGCTTGAACTTCAGACGCGACGCTGGAACGCTCAGCATTGAGATTATGACGGTATTCCTTGGTCTTGATTGGGCCGGCGGTCTTTTCATAAATTTCACGCTCAGTCTTCTCGATGAGGTGGGCCAGTTCGGCAAGTGACAGGCCGTTCCAGTACAGGTTCACCTCGGCAACAGAAGCACTTTCAATGAATGCGGCATATTGGCGCATAATGCTTTCTCTCCATACCGGTGCACCGTGTCCGGCCTTCGAGTAGGTCATCCATAGCCAGACATTGGTGTCGATCAGGAACCGGTCTTCCTTCCGAGGCACAGCCTGGGCAATATCCACAATCTTCGCGGCTATGGAATACTTAATCGGCATCATTCCATCCCCTCAAGCATTTTGGCCAGCACCTCGTCAACAGCGGCTTTGGTTGCGGGATCACGATGATAGGATTCAGCATTTTCAAGCACCCGATCCAGAGTCAGTATTTGTGAGTCGGATGGATTCGCGAAACTCAATAACTCTGATAACTGGTGACGGTCAAAATGCTCCAAGAGCGGACCAATCGCGTGGTTGAGGAACAATGATAGAAGAGTCTTGACTCCCTCAAGATCGATTATGACCGATTCACCAGCCAAGAGCCGTGGCTCGACCTCATCAAACAACAGCCGGCCTTGTTCCGCTGTGATGCACCGTGGGCCGATAAACTTTTGCAACTGGATTTTCATATAGCTCCCCCAGTATTCATGCCGCCACATTCCCTAGGCCTAGTGGGTCAGGCAATAAAATGCCTCATCACACGTCAGACTGATAAGACATATCGTCCCTTCAAAGGCCGAATAAAATGAATGGTAGGTTTCTTGCTTTGCAGTGATGACGGCGTATCCGTCATTACCGTATACCATTAGAGCGCCATTGTTGCGGCGTATGAATGACTTTAACAGGTCCAATCCCACCCCACCGCTGCTTTTCCCAGGCCGGGTGGTCGTCATCCTTTGAAAGGCCCATTTCAGACAGTCCGCTGCCTTGAGCTTTTCGGCAGAGAGGTCGGGACGAATTCGTTTCATATAACCCCGCACATTGGCCGGAATACCTACTCCGAAATCCACCATTGCCAGTTGGAGCTGATTCAATTGCTTGAAATATTGCCCGCAGGAAAACACGCCGATCGGGGTTTTTGAGTGTTCGAAAGCATTGACGTACAACTCGAGGATGCGCTCCACGATCGCGTTTTTCAATCCTTCGCAGACATGCAACCATCCCTTACCTATCCAATTTTCTGATAGATACTCTGCGACATCATCAGGCTGAAACTTAATATCTTCGCGATAAGGGATTGAGTTGCCATCCCAACCGGAAGACGGATAACCAAATTGTCCGGCAAATCCATTCTGGCGGAGGTTGTTCTTAACTGCCTGGTTGCGCAGAGTGTCCCAGTCAAACTCCGCTCTTCCATTTCGGCACTCGATGAGCCTGGCCAGTCCGCCGAGAAAGGCCACCGCATTGGGGCGCAGGAAACCACATCGGGAGAAATCAAAGCGCACATTTTGGTGGCAGCCGTTCACCTGGCTCCAGATATTGAAGAGCGTGGCAAAATCCTGCGGTCCGTCGTTAATGTGGGGGATTTGGATGATCTTCTGGACCATGTTTACAGTTTCCCCAAAAAGGCTTTGTGAGGAAGGCAGGGCAGGCCCGGCGCCTTGGACGCATATGCAAGCTGAAGCAGTCGAACACAATCCGCCTCGGGTGTCAAGGCCGATTATGTAGCATTTCGTCAGTTAACTGCAAGAAGGAAATGGCCTTAATCATTTCAGACCAGCCAGGATGTGCCATCTGAAGACCAGACCTTCCTCGGGCAGGAGGGAAAAGATCCGATTGATCATGGTCAGGCGGGCCGGGTAATCCAGTTTGGGGTACAATCCGGCGGATTGGGCCGGGATGGAATGGAAAGCCTTCAACATGGGCATGGAACAGGCGAAATCGACCGTTCGCATTTCGACTAGGGTGAACCGAGCCTTCACGGCGGCTTTCAATTCATCGAAGACAACGGGTTTCTTAAAGCTAATTCCGGTCTGGGCGGACTCTTCGGCCTGGGCCAGGGCGTTCCGGTCGGATTGATCATAGATGCCGTCGATAAAGGTGGCTGCGGCCACCCCTCCGTCCTTAAGCAGACTGTGGGCTTCCTGCAATGACAACAAATAGTCAGGGATCAGGAAAATGGAAGCGGTATATAAAACTGCGTCGAATCCGGGATCAACATACCTGGTCAACTGAGCGGCGTCACCCAGAATCAACTTGACCCGTTCTTCATCTCCATACTTATCCCGGGCCTTCTCCAGCATAGCCGGAGAGATGTCTAGGCCCCAAATTCGCCCATCGGGTAATGCCCGAAGCAATGGCCCGATCGAGGCTCCGGAACCGCAGCCGACGTCCAAGACCCTGGCCTGGGCCGGTAGAGACATGGGTCTGATTAACTCGGTGGTTAAGGTGTTAAAGAACCCAAACTCCTCTTCGAAAGCCTGATATATATCCGGACTTTGCTCAAAATTATTGACCACCGCCTGCTTAATCTTAGCCATCATGGCTGGGTCCATCT
>JADFXY010000239.1:0-7209 GCA_015233355.1 Deltaproteobacteria bacterium
ACGGTTAAGGGCAATGGTACTTGCAATATGATCCCCACTCCACGTGAAAATTCAAATAGATTATTGAAGGCTGCCAAAGTTAGAATCCCCGACGTCCTTCCCCATCTCGGTGTAAATGTACTCAGTATAAAAAAGCTAAGGAAGAGTGCAACAGATTAATTTTATTATTTTTTGATGCCTCAAACGCTCGTCCCTAAAATGGAACTTCCGTTACAGGCAAATACTTCGGCCAGTTCCGCCAGGTTCACAGTCCTAGCCAGTATCACAGCGATGAGGAATTGGACCAAGAAACTCACTCTCTGGGCCTGCCAACCCAGATGCTCCTTAAAGGCAGACTCTATCTTTTTGACTTCTTTCATAGCGCTATCTCCTTTGATTGGAAGTGATAGCGCATAAGATCATAATATTCTTATAAAGTCTAGTATATAGCATTAATATAGTCACCCGAACTTGAAATATAGCATTCCATCAAACTCGTGGCCTCAGCGCCAATAGAAAGATGCTGAATTAAAATGCTAGAAATCAAATTCTGACAACTATAAAAAGGAAGCAGATGGTTGGAAAGGGTGCTCTCGTTGAAGCAGACCTGTCGGATGAAATACGTCCCCACTTTCCCCGTTCTGGTTAAGGTTATCGACGATTATTACAAAGGCCGGAAGACTGACCTGCGCTTGGTCGCAAAATAGTATAAATTTAGGCTCTTACCCAGCGAACACGGATCAATTATTTAGTAGGTTTGATGAAAAATTGGCTGGAGATGATGATATGATGGCGAGACATGATCAATTCAGGCTTAGAGATAGGGTCTTCAGACGCATCCCATCGGAATCTTCAGCCAGGTTCCAAGAAAACCCTTGTAGGCGTTTCAAGATTTTGGTAGATAAGATATCTTGATAAGAATTTTTATGGTAATCCTTATCTTTTGCCCTTTCATGAATGGAGCATGCCATGGGGTTAGCTGTGGTCGGCGCCGGCTTCGGCCGCACGGGAACGATGTCTTTGAAGATCGCATTGGAAAAGCTGGGCTACGGTCGCTGCTACCACATGTCCGAAGTTTTGAAGTTCCATCCGAAGCATATGAAGTATTGGGCAGCAGCCCACCGGGGAGAACGGGTCGACTGGAACAGGCTGTTCGAGGGCTACCAGGCCGCGGTGGATTGGCCTTCCTGCGGTTTCTGGCGTGAGCTTTCACAATATTACCCGGAGTCCAAAGTTATTCTGACAAAGCGCGAGGCCAAGCAATGGCATGAAAGCGTCCTGCGCACGATCTACCCGGCATTTCTGGCCATGCGGGCGAGCGATGATGCCGGCTGGCGCGCCACCGCCGACTGGATCAATTTCATGGTATATCACGGTTTCTTTGATGATCGAATCGAGGACGAGACCCATGCGCTTCGCCTGTACCACGCCCATAACCAGGCCGTAGAACAAAGCGTTCCGAGCCATCGGCTCCTGGTCATGGACGGTGAACAGACTTGGGAACCGCTCTGTGGGTTTTTCGGCTGCCCGGTCCCTGACGAACCCTATCCGGTGCTCAATACGTCCGAGGAGTTCCTGGCAAACAGTGGTTCGACCGTCACTGGTTTCTCTTCCGGATAAGCTTCACGCCGGCCATGCTGGTTCCACACCTGCCAGGGAGATCCTTTCCGAAATATTCACCCTGAATATAGGAGAAGATGTCATGGTTTTATTAGCTATCCCCCATTGCCGCACTTTGTTTGCAGCATTTGCCGCTATTGCGCTTTTTATCTCTGCCCTTTCTTTTCAGCCATCACCTCTGTATGCCGGAGAAACCCCAGCCGGAGCAAACGCTGCCCCAAAACTTATTACCCTGATCAAACTCAACGACTTCTGGCTCTTTGAATCAGGAGAGGCTAGCTTTGTTGAAGGGCTCAAGATGTCCGGATTCAAAAAGGGCCGCGATTATATCCTGAAGACCAGATCCGCCCAGAACGACTTGCCCACCCTTGCGGGTATCATGGATGCTGCGGTAACCGATGGATCAGCGGCAGTGGTCACCATGGGGGGAGCGGCGCTTCAGACGGCCATCACTCGTTTGAAGGAAACGCCCGTCGTCTTCCAGATTGTGGATAATCCGTTTTCCATGGGTGCGGCCAAGACCGATACGGATCATCTTCCCAACGTCACGGGTGTGTATTTTCCTGAAGAGTCTTCAAAGGAACTGAAGATCAAGCTGGCAGGCTATATCCGCGCCCTTCAGCCCAAAGCCAAGACGCTGGGCGCCGTCTACACCATCGGATTTAAGAACTCCGAAACCCAGCTTAAGGGGATGAAAGAAGGAGCTGAAAAGTACGGTTTCAAGCTTGAGGCCGTAGGTGTCACCTCCTCCTCGGAGTTGTTCGATGCTTTGAATGTGCTGGCGGGCAAGGGTATCAAAGGATTTGTTCTGATTACGGGACCCATTCCCTTGGGAACGGTTCCGACGATCCGCTCCAGGATGGATGACCTCGGCATACCGCTCTACAGTACTTCGACTGTCCAGGAGAACGACGGCGTCCTGCTGTCTCTGGCTCCGGATTATAGGGTCCATGCCAAGACCTGCGGGAGAATGGCCGCGGAAATCCTCAGGGGAAAGAACCCGGCCGACATTCCGCTGGAAAAGCCCCAAACACCCATCCATCTGGTCGTGAACATGAAAGTGGCCCAGAGGCTCCACATCAGCGTCCCGAACGAAATCCTCCGAACGGCGACCGGAATCGTCAAGCCCTGAGCAGGACGTCAGGATCACGCGCCACAACGAAGAAGGTTCATCATGTTGATCTACCTTGGCGCTCTCGTACAGGGCCTTATCCTTGCTCCGCTGGCTCTGGGCGTGCTTGTGAGCTTCCGGATCTGCCGGGTGCTCGATCTGACGGTGGATGGTGCCTTCGCGTTTGGGGGTGCCGTCGCGGCATGCCTGCTGGTTCATAACGTTTCACCGTGGCTGGCCGCCGTGGCCGGTGGACTGGCCGGAGCCCTGGCTGGCTGCTGCTCGGGACTTCTCCATACCGGGTTGAAGGTGAATGCGATTCTTTCCGGTATTCTCACCTCGACAGCCCTCTACTCCATAACCCTCCTGACCATGGGCCGCGGCAATCTTCCCATTCCTTCCGAGGCCGGCTTTTCCGCCCTGGCGGAGAGACTGGGCGTTCTGTTGGCGGGAAAGCATATGGTCACCATCGAGGGAATCGGTCGGTTGGCGACGCGGGAATTCGGGATGCTGCTCCTGGTGGGAATCTTTGCCTTGATCCTGGCCTTGGTGTTGTGCTTTCTCTTTTCCACCGAGTTCGGTCTGGCCATGCGCGCCGCCGGAGCGAATGAGCAACTGGCTCCGGCCCTGGGAATCCCGACCAGTCCCATGATCGTCTGTGGCTTGGCCCTGGCCAACGGCCTGGTCGGCTTTTCCGGAGCGTTGCTGGCCCAGTACCAGGGTTATTCGGATGTGCAGATGGGGATCAGCATGATCGTCACGGGGCTGGCCGCGGTGATGGTTGGAGAAGTGCTGCCCGGGACCCGTTCAGCCGGCCGGATGATCTTCAACGCCATTGCCGGGGCGATTGCCTACCGTATGGCTATTGCGGCGGCGCTCCATGCCGGCCTCAATCCCTATGCGCTCAAGCTGGTCACGGCAATCTTCGTGCTGCTCATCATCAGTATTCCAATAATTCTGAAAACGGGGCGGCCGTCCCACGCCAATTCCCCATGACCCGGCCATAATCGGGCTTTTGCTTCAACTAAGGATATGCCATCATGCAAATTCGAAAGCACATTGCCGGACCCAAGGTCGAGATCCACGTGGAGGGGCGGTTGGATGCCAACTGGGCCAGCCATCTTGAATCCTATCTCAACGAAACGATTCGGCAGGGCGCCCGCCACGTTCTTCTGAATCTGGGCCGTCTTAAGTATATCAGCTCGGCGGGTATAAGGGTACTGCTCACGACCTTTAAGCAGCTCAAGTCCGCCAAAGGATCTTTTGTCCTGTCCCAGCCGTCTCCCGCCGTCAAATCCGTCATCGATATGGTTGGACTGGACTCTCTTTTCCATGACTCCCGAGAATCCCAGGACCAGACCGGGAGCTTACCTCAACCGGTCAGGACGTTCGACAGGCTGCCGGGCAGTTTCAGAGTCTATCGCAATCCATCCTCAACCAAATCCGCCCAGTCATGGCACCTGGTGGGCTCGCCCCACCTGCTTCATTCCGGCGGTTACACCGGCAGCGAGTGCCGGGCCATCCATTTTCCGGTAGATGTTCTGGGGCTTGGGCTGGGTGCTTTCGGGAACGGCTATGAGGACTGTATTCCTCGGTTTGGGGAGTTCCTGGCTGTTGCCGGACACGTGGTTTGCCAGTCCGTCGATTCTCCCGATACCCCTGACTTCATGATCGGGGAAAGCTCCTTTATACCTGAGGCACAAGTTCTTTACATGATGGCCGGAACCGGTGATTTTCCTTTCTTTATGGAATTTCAGGGCCAGGAGGAAGGGATGGATATTCCATTGTCGGCTATCGGCGATGTGGCCATGGAAGTGTGCGGGGCTGATGCCGTCTCGTTTGCCTGCCTTGGAGAAGTATCCGGGCTGGTGGGCTACGGTTACCGACGCTCTCCAGTGCTTGCGGCCCATCCGGATGAGATCTTTTCGTATCCATCCATTCTCGATTGGATTCATTACCGTTCTGAACCGGCCTGCCAGGGGGCCATCACCCTCGCGGTCGGAATCGCGTCCAGACGAGTCGATATGTTGGCTTCGTTCACCAGGCCTTTGGACAGAGACAAGAGCATCCTGGGCCATGTTCATGCCGCTGTTTTCCCCTACAGACCCTTGGCCGGAGGATATCAAGAGCTTCGCGAATGCCTGGAAGTCCTCTTCCAGGGTCAAGAGCCGATAGGGCTGATTCACCTTCTGTCCGATCTGCAAAGGATCAATGGCGCGGGGGAAAGTAAGCTGGCACGCGGCATTTGCTGGACTTCTCCTATCGAGTTGACAGAGGAGACATCCCGATGAACTCACCGAAGGCAGCCGCTCCCCCCATGTTGGACCTTCACGGTGTTCGAAAGGTCTTCCATCCCGGTACGCCCTACAAGGTTGTCGCTCTCGACGGGATCAGTCTCGAGGTTGAAAAGGGCTCCTTCGTGATCATCATCGGAACGAACGGATCGGGCAAGTCGGCTCTACTCAATGCTATTGCCGGCAGTGTTCCTTTTGAAAGCGGCCGTATCAGCCTCATGGGCCGGGATATCACGGGGTGGCCGGAGCATCTTCGTTCCAAGTATATCGGGCGCGTTTTTCAGAATCCTTTAATGGGAACGATAACGGAATTGACCGTTGCCGAAAACCTGGTGCTGTCCTCTAGCAGGAGCACACTGAGAAGTCTGCGCACGGCGGTAACCAGGCGCTCGATGAACGACATCAAAGATCGCGTGGCGTCCCTCAAACTGGGCCTCGAGACTCGATTGAACGAAAAGATGGGAGCCCTTTCCGGCGGTCAAAGACAGGCCCTGACCCTGCTCATGGCCACCTGGACCGGCCCGGACCTCCTGCTCCTGGACGAGCACACAGCCGCCCTTGACCCAAAGAGCGCAGAATTGGTTTTACATCTGAGCGAGCAGATCATCTCTCATGAGCGCATGACCGCAATCATGGTCACGCACTCCATACAACAGGCGGTCAACCTTGGAGATCGCCTGGTCATGATGCACCGAGGACGGATTGCTCACGACGACACCGGCCCCGATAAGCAGAGGCTGCGTGTTCGAGAACTCCTGTCCCGCTTTGAGATGATCCGATGTGGAGAACAAGTGGATCAAAACGCCGCAGTCATGCTGGCCGAGCAGATCATATGAACTCCTAAAACTCATCTGTCCATGAAAAACATCGTCAGGATCAGGTTAAAGAAAGTTTAAATAGAACAGGCATGGGCACCAGTTGCTGGTAATTCAACAGCATAGCGAGCCCAGGTGGGTCTATCAAGTTTTTTGTGTAACTAGACTGATTCAATTGCATTGCCCGCGGGTTAAGAGCTATTCCTCCTCCGTCGGCCGACCAACCTTTCCCTTACCCTCGGTGGCGAACAGGAGAGCAAGGCCTTTGTCCGGTCTGGTCCAAGGAATTGCTACCATCAACACTCCGCAATCAGGGCAATTGGTTCGGGGTACCCGGGCGTGTAACTGGGTAACATGCTCAAAAAAGTTAAAATGACGCCAAGTCTTGGCCACGGGATAGCATGCCTTGTGTCCATCTCGACCGCATTTAGGGCAAGCGAAAAAAACCAAAAAGATAAATTGACCTATGAGCTTCACATTGTGGTTTACGGGCCTATCCGGTTCCGGCAAGAGCACTCTGGCCAGCTTGGTTCGTCAGAGATTAACTGGACGAGGTTACCAGGTAGAAATGCTAGATGGAGATTCAATGAGAACAACTCTCTGCCGAGACCTCGGCTATTCAAGACAGGATAGAGATGAGAACGTAAGACGTATTGGGTATGTTTCTTATCTACTCAACAGACACGGAGTTATCGCTATTGTTGCGGCCATCTCACCTTTCAAAGAAGCTCGGTCTAATAATCGCGTCTTGATAAAGCATTATATCGAAGCCTTCTGTTGCTGTCCCTTGACGGTAGTCGAAAAACGTGATGTTAAATGTCTGTACACTAAAGCAAGGCGAGGGGAAATCAATAACTTTACCGGTGTCTCAGATATATATGAGGAGCCAACCTGTCCTGAGATCACAGTCTACACAGACAAGGAGACCGTAAAACAAAGTTTAGAGAAAATTTTGCATTACTTATTGACTAATCAACTAATTATTCCGTCCTGACAACTCCTTTGGTATAGCCCCTACGTTCAAGTGACCGTTCCCAGGGTTCCGCCTGAAGAAACTTGGAGCGCTCGATCTTCATGGCCATGTTCAAAAGTAATCCAAGTGCCTGAGATATGCCGCCAAAACCTCCAGGGTTACGGTGCTGCTTAGGAAAATTACAAAAAGAACTTTACACTACTACAACGGAAGTTCCATTTTAGGGACGAGCGTTTGAGGCATCAAAAAATAATAAAATTAATCTGTTGCACTCTTCCTTAGCTTTTTTATACTGAGTACATTTACACCGAGATGGGGAAGGACGTCGGGGATTCTAACTTTGGCAGCCTTCAATAATCTATTTGAATTTTCACGTGGAGTGGGGATCATATTGCAAGTACCATTGCCCTTAACCGT
>JADFXY010000023.1:0-23333 GCA_015233355.1 Deltaproteobacteria bacterium
CCTGGCGCGAAGTATTACGTCAATCCTGATCACCTCGGTGCTCCGCGATCGATTGTGGACGGTAGTGGGAATACTGTTTGGAAATGGGACCGTGATCCCTTCGGCAATGGCGCTCCGACAGGCACATTGATTTATAATCTCCGCTTCCCTGGGCAATATTTTGACTCCGAGACCGGATTGTATTATAATATGGCCCGGGATTACAGCCCGAGTTTGGGAAGGTATGTGCAGAGCGATCCGATTGGGTTGCGCGGCGGGGTGAATACTTACGCGTATGTGGGGAATAATCCACTGAGTAAGGTTGACCCGTGGGGTCTCAGGCCACTCACGGATTGCGAGAAAAATTCACTTCGCCCCTACACTCCCTACATTGATCCTGTGGATCTGGACAACGCAGATATACATGATGGAACGGTTCCGCCGTATCTCCCTAGTGACATGAAGGGCATTACACGTGGGGATGATATTTACTTTCGAGCAGGTGCTTACAATCCGGGCACAGCATCAGGGATTGCTCTTCTTGGGCATGAACTCGTTCATGTTGGGCAGTATCGCCTTGGAATGACTGCATTTAGCTACCTGTGGTCTTCTATAGGAGGCTATTCTGAGGAAAATAAGTATGAAAACCCAGCTTATGCGCTGGAGAAAATAATTCGCTATGATCTAATAAATAGCGATTTTGGAGGTTGTGAATGCCCATAATAAGAGGCTTTGTTGTACTTGTTCTATTCATTATAGGAGCCACTCTGATCTTAAGTTTATCTAACTGCTCTTTCAAGAGTAAAAAAGTTGGAGAATATTATTGTTCAGATCTAATTGGAGAAATCTATGGGAAAGAGTCCCTCGAATATAGGGGGGATGATTTTCATAATTATCCTTTTGAGAAGCAGTACGCCATATTTATTTGTGGCAATCAGTATATTCATCCCCCAACGATATATATGTCCGAGCTTTTTGCCATATATGTGGCCAAACTTTTTGCCAAGGAAGGAAATAGAATTGTCGCCTTTCTTAAAATGAAGCTTCTGGAAGCTAACGATGACCTAACTATTCGTGACTTGATCCTTGTATTTTCTGAGATGAGCAGACTTAAAACATATGACGTTGCCAGTGACGATGAACTGATGCGTCTCATGTTTGAACGGGTAGAAGGGATGAAAAGTATTGGTTGGAAGGAAATTACTCTGCGAATGCTCGCCGAGATTCAAAAGTAGTGACAAGAGCTTATGACCCTGCATTGGGGCGGTTCATATCCCAAGATCCCCTTGGCTTAGCAGGTGGAGGTACCACCTACGATGCAGCCGGGAATCTCACCGGGGACGGGACGAATACGTACACATATGATGCACGGGGACGACTCGTGAAGGTTACGGCCGGAAGCAATACGACGACGTATGCCATTAATGGGTTGGGCCAGCGGGTGAGCAAGACCGGAGCCTCCACCACCATCTTCGTCTATGACGAGGCCGGGCATCTTATAGGCGAATATAACGCCGCGGGCAGCGTGATCCAGGAAACCGTCTGGCTGGGCGATTTACCGGTGGCGGTGTTGAAGCCTGGCGCGCAGTATTATGTGAATCCCGACCATCTTGGCTCCCCGAAATCCATTATAGACTCCACCGGCGCGACAGTTTGGAAGTGGGACCGTGATCCCTTCGGCAATGGCGCGCCCACCGGAACATTGACGTATAATCTAAGATTTCCAGGGCAATATTTTGACTCCGAGACCGGTCTGTATTACAATATGGCCCGGGATTATAACCCTGGACTGGGAAGATATGTGCAGAGTGATCCGATTGGGCTGCGCGGCGGGATTAACACTTATACATATGTGATGAATGATCCGGTGAATAGGATAGACGCATTGGGACTTTACGACATGATGGACCTTGGAGGAGATGCCTTGAGCTTTGCTGCTGGATTTAGCAACGCTGTTACTTTTGGCGGTTCAACGTGGGTTGCCGGCCAATTATTGAGCCGCGAAGATGCTGCCATTTTGGACCGAGTAGAGAGGTGTTCAGGAGCGTTTAAGGCAGGCGAGTGGGCCAGTCTTGGCCTGGGCGCCGGGCGTTTGGCTTATGCAGGTATAGCCCAAATGGGATCTATGGGTTATGCAGCACTGGGCGTTACAATGGAAAATGCTGCTGCGGCCTCGGCATTTCGAAATGGCCTTAAACAGGTCTTCCGCCTAGGCCTAAGTAACGCCCGAGTCTACCCATTTGAGCAAATGGTTGCAAAATACGGGACGGCGGAAGCGATTATCGATGCTGCTGGTAGAACAAATTTGGGTTGGAATGCTGTTGGGGCCGCTGGAGCTGCAGGTGGGGCCGCAACCCTTGCCACAACCGATGAGTGCGGGTGCCAGTGATGAGCAAAATCGTACTTAACGGATATAGATATATTGAGAAGCGCTGGCCGGTGTATACTCTTGATACTGAATCCAGGAAGGTCGAGACCCTATGGTTTGCAAGTCAACCGGAAAGTGAGACTTTTGGTCCAAAATGCGGATTTGGCGACTTCCGATATTTCGGGAAACGGTTTGCGAGAGTAAAAGGATTTTTCGCTCTCTATGCGGATGGTGCCTCACTCTATTTGTGGCTTGATGAAAAGTCGTATGATTTGATCCATGACGATGTGTCTATACACAGGGGACTGGATCTCATGCTCAGAAAACGTTTTCGTGTCTATGCGGACGGCGTGCTTGTGTTTGACTGCCGGTACTTCTACTCTGACGGAACATTTCCTGACGAGGACATATTCTCGTATATTGCTCGCTGTTCAAAGTCCATCGAAAGTAGATTCCACACTTTGCTGTTGTGGCAGGACACAGCGAACGGCACCTTCCGGGCAACGGATGAATATATGAAGGACCTAAACGAGAGAGTGAAATCTACAATGGGATAATTCGGGGTCCGAGACAGCTAATGGGCGAATACGATTCGGCTGGGAGTGTGATCCAGGAAAAGGTCTGGCTGGGCGATTTACCCGTCGCCGTACTCAAGCCTGGTGCGCAGTATTACGTCAATCCTGATCACCTCGGCGCTCCGCGATCGATTGTGGACGGTAGTGGGAATACTGTTTGGAAGTGGGACCGTGACCCCTTCGGCAACGGCGCTCCGACAGGCACGCTGACATATAATCTCAGGTTTCCGGGGCAATATTATGACTCCGAGACAGGGTTGTATTATAATATGGCCCGGGATTATAGCCCGACATTGGGGCGGTATGTGCAAAGCGATCCGATTGGATTGAGAGGCGGGGTGAATACGTATGCGAACAAGTATCGCCGTATCGAGTCTATCTCAAAATATAATTTATGCCGGAGTCTTGGCTTATGATCATCAGCGCCAGCCGACGAACGGATATTCCCGCTTTCTATGCCGAATGGTTTCTACACCGGATCAAAGAAGGATACCTGACCGTCCCTAATCCCTTTAATCCAAATCAGATCACCTGTGTTTCTCTGCGCCCGCAGGATGTGGAGGTAATCGTTTTCTGGACCAGGCATCCCCGCCCCATCATACCATACTTAACCGACCTCAGCCGGAGAGGCTATCGTTTCTACTTCTTATATACCATCCTCCACAATCCCCGGCTCATCGACCCCAAATCTCCCCCACAGCGAGTCGCCGTCGACACCTTGAAGAAGCTGGCGCAAATCATCGGGCCGGACCGCGTCATTTGGAGATATGATCCGATTATCCTGACCACGGTCACCGACCTTGAATTCCATACCCAGGCGTATGCCCGGCTGGCCCAACAACTTCGGACTCATACCTTCCGGTCGGTCATCAGCACCGTGGATCTCTATGCTAAAGCCAAGAGACGGATTCAAGACATGACAAAACAAGGAGTGTTCGTCCGATCTTTTGATGAACTGGAACCGGATCGGCTGGGCCGATTCTTTCAGCAATTGGCTCGCCTGGCCCACGAAAACGGGATGGAGCTGACCAGTTGCGCCGAAAAACTCGACCTCCGGCCATACGGCATCCGGCCCGGTAAATGTATTGACGCCGTCTACATCAAAAAAGTCTTCGATCTAGATTTAGCCGACAAAAAAGACCCCCACCAGCGCCCCGCGTGCGGCTGCATCCCGAGTCGGGATATCGGGATGTACGACTCTTGCTTGTTCGGTTGCCGCTACTGCTACGCCACCCGCAGCTTCGATCTGGCTCTCAAGAACTATCGGCAACATCAGCCGCACTCCCCTTCCCTGCTGGGTTAGTCTGAAGTCGAGAAAAATCAGCAGTTGAATCTGTTCGGCCAAAGACCATAGCCGGCCGGTTGCCGGTCAATTTCAATTGAATAAAAAAGATTCTAGCCTTGCACGGGCTAGAACACCTATTATATGATGCCGATCTGTCCCCTAACTGATACGACTCGTTGAATTCAGGTTATGATATTTTATGAAACTGAACCAGTGCCGACGTAGGACAATCATTCTCCCCCGGAGGTTTTTCGATGGACCCCTTGGCTTATCGGCTCATCCAGGTTTGCCTGTTAGGAGCGTTGGTCGTAGTTCCTGCATTTATCGATATTTATTCCAGCCGCATCTTTGAACCCGACAAGACGGCCTTACTTCGATTCCTGGCCTTGATGATCGTCGCGGCCATAGCTCTGGATCGGTGGCGGAAACCGGCCCCAGGCAAGATCAAAGGAGCCGGGGTGACCTCACCTACCCCGAATTGGTGGCGCAGGTTGAGCGCTCACCCCCTGGTCATACCGGCCCTGGCCTACCTGGCTTGCCTGGCCATCTCGACCGGGTTGACCATCTCCCACGGAAGCCGGGGGTGGTTCAGTTACAATATCTCATTTTGGGGCGCTTATGACCGCTTTCAAGGCACCCTGACCATGCTGGCCGTGAGTGTCTTTTTCTGGGGCGCCCGAATGGTCGTCCGGCCCGGCGGCCGTTTTCTGCCCCTCGTCCGCGGGGCAATCGTCCTGGCCATAATAACCACGGCCGGCTACGGGATTATCCAACACCTCCAGTTAGATCCCTTCAACTGGGCCGGGGGGGCCGCCCAGCGGGTCGGGAGCACCTTTGGCAATCCCATTTTTTTCGGCGCTTACCTGGCCATGGTCATCCCGCTGCTGGTGGCGGATATCGTTTACTCCTGGTTGACCACGACTAACCGGCGCTATATCTTTTCCGCCCACGCCCTGCTCTCCGCGGCCATCCTGGGAACGGCTGTAGCCGGATTAATTTTTACGAAAAGCCGCGGGCCGCTTTTGGCTCTCCTGGCCGGGATATTCGTGTCCGGGCTCGCCCTGGCCGGGGTGCTGCAAAAAAAGAAGCTGATCGGCCTGGTGCTGGGTCTGTTTATCCTGATCATGACCGCCCTGGCCGTCATCAATGTGGTTCCGTCATTTCAAGAGGATTTCGCCCAGTCGCCTTTGCTGTCCCGGATGACTAAACTCGTTGACCCCAATTATGACTGGAATCGGGTACGGATTTTGATCTGGCGAGGAGTGCTGGCCGCCATGGCTGATCATCCGGCCCGCATCCTGGTCGGGTTCGGCCCGGAGAGCATGAAATATGTCTCCTTTAACTATTATCAGCCGGAATTGATCCAGTTGGAGGCCGGCCAGGCCCTGCCGGACCGGTCCCATAATGCCGTGTTCGACATCTTTTTTGAAACCGGGCTGTTGGGGTTGGGGGCTTTCCTATTCTTGATCGGACATTTTTACTATTTCGTGTTTAAATTTCTGGGTCTGGAAAGGGAAGAGCGGCCCCCCCGGGTGTTTGGAACCGTGTTCGGGGCGGGAATTGCGGCCGGCATATTTATCCCGTTGATCATTTGGGGCAACCTGGTCTTCGCCGGAGTCGGGATAGTGCTGGGTCTCCTGGCTGCGGAATCCGGTTACCTGATCTACTTGGGCTTGACCAGGCCGTCGCCCGCCTCCAATCCGGCGGATTTGGAAGCCAAATTCTGGGTCCTGGTTGCTCTGGCCATGGTGACCAGCCACCTGGTGGAGACAGGAGTCGGGATCAGCGTGATTACGACCAAACTGATGTTTTGGCTGTCCTTGGGCCTGGTCTCGGCCCTGGCCGGGAATTCGGCCCATTCCGCCGGGGAGCCTATCCCTCCGCCCCTGCCGGATGCCCATATGTCTCTGGCGGCCGGGCTGCCGGTCGGGATGGTTCTGTTCACCCTGGCTATGAGTTTTGGCGATTATTTATGGATACAAGGCCCTCGGAGCTGGGTGATCATACTCTGGGGAGCGTGGATCGTCCTTATGGGCGGGTGGTATCAATTTATGACCATCCCGGCCGTAGGAAACTCTCGGGGGATTCCGTTCACTCCGGCCCATCTCAGCCGTTTTTTGGTTGTGGCCCTGACGCCGGTGCTGATCTATGGCCTGGTCCGGGCACAGCAGCCGGATCAAGACACCATGGGGGCCTTTTCCTGCGGAATGTTGGCCGTGGGTCTCCTGGTCTCGGCCAACATCCTGGCCGGGTGGCGGCACTCAATCAGCACTTTGAATGCGTGGCGGGTCCCGGTCATCGGCCTGGTGGCCTTTATTGTTTTCCTCATTATCAGCTTTTATCCAGTCAAGGGCGATATCTATTACAAATGGGCTTTAAATGCCGAAACGGCTGGAAACACAAACAAAGCCCTGGTCGAGATGCAAAAGGCCATGGTCTATTATGACGGCACCGGCAACTACCCCATCGCCCTGTCTCGTTTGTATGTAAAAAAATCCAATGAAACCGGCAACCAACAAACCAAAGATGAACTCTACGGCCAGGCGTTGAAGGAGGTGGAGGCAGTCACCGATTTTTCTCCCTACAATGTCGATCTCTATCTCTCCTCTGCCCGAATTTACCAGTTTTGGGCCCAGGTCTCTCCGGATAGGAATAAAAGCCGGGAGCGGTATTTGGCCTCGGCCGATCATTTCCGGAAGGCGTCTCTGGTGGCTAAGGCACCGTTTATTTACGAAGAATGGGGATATTCCTGCGCCGCTGCCGGGCAGGCCGATCAGGCCCAGGAGTTATACCGGAAGGCGGTCACGTTGAATCCAAAATCATATCGGGCAAATCTGTATTTTGGGGCCCTGCTGCTGGCCAAAGGCAAATCGGCTGAAGCCCTCGAGTGGGGGACCAGGGCGCTGGAATTGGGCCCCCGAGAATGGAACTCCCATTTATTGATGGGCGACATTCAATATCAACTGAATCACAAGCCGGAAGCATTACGGGAGTATCAGCAGGCCCTGGCCCTGAACCGAAATGATTTTTGGGTGCTGCGTAAACTTGTCCTCCTCTACATGGAGTTAGGACAAAAACCGGAAGCGATGGATTTGGCCGTCAACGCCGCGGCTCATTTTAGGGGAGAGCAAAAAGCCTTTTTCGACTCGATGATCAAAGATATCCAGGAGGGCCGGAAATAGATGCCCCTGTTCCTTCCCTTGATCCCGGTCATGGTCACAGCCCTGGCCTTGAGTTTTCTGTCTATCCCGTTCTTACGCTACTTGGGATTCAAGATTAAGCATTTGGATCACCCGGCAGCCCGGAAAATCCATCAAACCCCGGTCCCGCTGATGGGTGGGGTGGCCATTTTGGGAGCGTCACTTATCTCTCTGATTATTTTTATTGAGCCGTTCTATTTCAAGGAAGGGGCGGGCATCCTGATGGGGGCGGTGATAATGGCCGCTCTGGGATTTTGGGACGATTCCAGGGGCCTGTCGGCTCGGACGAAACTGCTGGGCCAGGCCGGGGCGGCCCTCGTCTTGATCTATTCCGGCGTCCGGGTCAACTTGTTTCAATGGGAGGCGGCCAATTTCGGCTTGACCATGCTCTGGGTGGTCGGGGTGACCAATGCCATGAATCTGATGGACAACATGGACGGGGTAGCCGGCGGTACGGCGGTCATCTCGGCTTTTTTCTATTTTATGATCGCCTTGTTTAACGGCCAGTACTTGGTCGGGTTGCTGGGGGCCACGCTGGTGGGTGGGTCCATGGGGTTTTTGATTTACAATTTGCGGCCCGGATATATCTTTCTGGGTGATTGCGGCAGCCTGTTACTGGGGTTCGTTCTGGCGGCCATGGGCATTAAGCTGCGGTTTCTGGGTTACGACAAAGAGATCACCTGGATGATTCCGGTCCTGGTCATGGGTGTGCCTTTGCTGGACACCGGCCTGGTCGTCTGGTCACGGCTGCGCCGGGGGGTCAATCCCCTGACCACACCGGGCAAAGACCACCTGTCCCACCGCCTCCTGCTTTTGGGCCTGGGCCGGGTTGGCGTCCTGGCCGTTATCTATGCCGGGAGCATCGTCCTGGGCGCGACTGCCTTCATGATCAAGTCCGCCTCCTATGGGACGGCTTATGCCGCCCTGGCCGCTGTGTCGGCCCTGGCCGGATTGGCCGTCATCCTCTTAGAGCGGGTCTATTACGCGCATGGCGGCTGTAAATAACATCCAATCCGTAAGGCCGACCTATGATTGACGACCACGGACCAATAGGTAGAATTCCTATTCGCGGCAGATTCCGGCTTATCCGGGATTCGCTGAGCTACGTTAAACCGGAAAAGGCGGATGAGTTGGGGTGGAAAGCTCTCCGGCGGGCAGAAACAACATATCGCCATTGCCAGGGCCTTTTTGCGAAATGCTCCAATCATGATCTTAGATGAACCAACGGCTCACCTCGCTACTGTAACCTTTATCTTGAATAAAGGGAGGTTGCAGTAGCCATCTTTTCTTCTTGACTAATCGAGCCATAACCTATAGAATATATAAACAAAAAAATACACGGAAATTTCATCCACCGCCACAAACCGATAGGGAAACCAAGTTTCGAGGTTTACATTGACGACAAGCCATCACGACAAGTTTTTCAAAAAGATGTTCTCGGGCCAGGACCTCGCAAGAGATTTCTTTGCTAATTACCTACCTGCCGGTGTTCTTGGCCAGCTTGACCTCAGCACACTTGAGGCCACAACAGATTCCTTTGTTGATGACCAATTAAAAGAACATTTTTCAGACCTAGTGTATCGGGTGAGCATGAAGCGGTCCCAAGAAGCTTATGTCTGTATCCTTCTGGAGCACAAAAGCAATCAAGATAGGCTGGTGCCGCTTCAACTGTTCAGATACATGACGCATATGTGGTCCTCTATCAGTTCCAAGCAACCATCCTCTGAATATTTACCAGTGATCATTCCGCTAGTATTTTATCATGGGACCACCGCTTGGGCGGGATCAACCAAGTTTAGCTCACTATTTGACACTACGGCTGACCTAAAACGGCATCTGCCTGATTTTGAATATCTTCTTTTGGATTTATCTGCTTTGGCGGATGAGGATATCAAAGGAGATGTCAAGACCAGGATGACCCTGTTGCTCCAGAAGCATATCAGTGACCCTGAATTAGTTGCTAAATTAGCTGATATAGCTACTCTTTATCACGAAATATCAGCCGATCCTAGTCAACTTGAATTTCTTAAAGTTATTGCCCAGTATTTGATCTTCACCGACAAATTAACAAAAGAAGAAATAACGGTTTTTTTAGACCGAGCCACTTCAGGAAAGGGAGGAGAACTCATGCCTACCGTAGCAGAGCAATTCATTGAAGAAGGTATCCAGAAAGGTATTCTACAGGGTATCGAGCAGGGTATCGAGCAGGGTATTGAGCAAGGTATTCAAAAGGGAGTCTTGATAAACGCTAGGCAAGATATTCTTGAGGGCATTGAAATTCGGTTTGGGAAGGTCCCCAATGAAATCACCGAATATATAATTGAGTTATCGGATATGGGTTTGCTTAAGACCTTACATAAGCATGTTCTCCTATCAAAGACTCTAGATGAATTTATTCAGTCACTCAGGAAATCCAAGAACTAACTGCCCATTGTTTTCGGATTCATCATTAGCCGAGACCCACCCCATGGGTCCGACACTATGACGTGGGCTGGGTCGTTTTGGGTTACCAACGTCGTGTGATCGCAAGAAGAAAAGCCCCATCCGAATTTAATCAGGTGGGGCCTTTCTTTTGGAAATGAAACAATTTTAATTCAGTTCACCGCTAGTACCGAATTATTGCATACCCAAAAATGCCCTAGCCAAAAAAGCAGCCATGGCCCCTCGGGTGACATTGTTAGCTACACCATAAACACCGGTGGTCGTTGTGATACCGGCATCCTTCATCTTTTGAACATATTTGAAAAATGCATGTGATGACGGGACGTCGCTATAGTATGGGGTTGTAGTGTAGATAAAGCTTTCGCCGAATTTGGCCCTGATAATAAAGGCGGCCATGGCCCCTCTTGAGAGGATATTGCTCACATCAAATATCCCGCTGGTCGTGGTTAAGCCGACGTCCTTCATCTTTTGAACATATTTGAAAAATGCATGTGATGACGGGACGTCACTAAAGTATGGGGTAGAGGAGTAGGAAAAGCTCTCGCCATATTTAGCTCGGATTATAAAGGCGGCCATGGCTCCTCTAGTTACTGGCGAGTCAGGACAAAATAAGTTGGTTCCACATCCCTTGGTTATACCGGCGTCATATATCGCCTTTATATAATTGTAGAAATTATGGCTTAAGGGAACATCCTGAAAGATGGACCCATCACGAACGGGCCAAACATAGCTTTCGTTTGTCTTGTCATAGCTATAGACATAACCGCCATAAAGGTAAACGATCGACGCACTGCCCGTATCATAGGCGTACGTAGTACTGGACCAGTAATAGTCCGACTGCACATCGGTAAATGGATACCCGATGGGCAGCGCTGGGTCATATCGGCTGTGGTCTAAAAGGCTCTTCAATTCGTTGACGTTTGGCAAGCGCCAATCCCCGGCACGAGAACCATCGGTCAGACCACAGTTCCCGGTGGCAAGGCCGTTGGCGGCGGTTAGGGCGTCGGTCCAGGATGATCCATAACCACTACTTCCAGAAAAGCAATTGGCATTTTTGAGCCAAATCAGGCCGGTGAGATTATCCGTGACCGTCCCGTCGTTATTATCGGTAAATCGGGGACTGGGCCAGGCCACACCCAGATGTAAGGCACCGTCATCCCCGATTCCATATGAGGTAGCCTGGCCGGTTTTAGGAACAGGCGCGACTGGAACGATGGCAGCCCTATCGGGACCAGAATAATCTAAAACATCCTCGATTGTGCTTCGGACGGAAGTAGATGAAAAATTGGATGCTCTGTATGGTCCACGACGGACAGGCCAGACGTTGTGGCTATCAGCCTTATCAAAATAGTCCACATAGCCGACAAACAGGTCTACGAGCAACGCTGCACTAGTATCGCTGGTGCCAGTTGTACTCGACCAGTAATAGTCTGACTGCACATCGGTAAATGGATGCCCACCGGGTAGCGCCGGGTCATATTGGCTGTTGTCTAAAAGGCTCTTTAATTCGTTAACGTTTGGCAAGCACCAATCCCCAGCATGAGAACCATCGGTTAGACCACAGTTCCCAGTGGCAAGGCCGTTGGCATCAGCCAAGGCCTGTTCCCATTGGTCATTGAAACAATTGGCATTTTTCAGCCAGGTAAGACCGGTCAGGTTGTCAGTGACAGTGCCATCCATGTTATCGGTAAACCGGGGTGAAGGCCAAGATACGCCCTTTTGAACCAGGCCGTCATCTCGTGTCCCGTAGGAGGCAGTTTGACCTGTTTTAGGCAGGCTTATCGTGGCTGACTCGGCGTCGGGAACGCAGAACAATAAGACCACAAGTGTAAATAGGGTCGTAGTGATATTGTGACGTCGCATCCATTTTCCTCCAGCAAAAGTTGATTTATAAATCAGGATTGAGACTACGCCTAACCACATGTCTAAAATTATGGCTCGTCCTTCCGCAGGCAATTCCCCCTTTTATTGACCGGCAATGTACATGCTTTTAAGATTCTTGTCACGTAAATTAATATAGGATCGAAAAAATTTTCTTTTCAATTTCGAATAGAATCAAAATTGGGTGTCCTCATTTAAATTATTTCGGATAGTTGGCGATATTTTATTTGGTTTAATACAATTCTTTCGCCTTTCCCTGCCCTAGATAAGCGCTTCTTGGCCGCACTACCTCATCGGGTGCGAATTGGCCCTATGTCATCTAACAGGTAATCAGCCTGGCGGCCCGTAGTCTGATCAAGCTGGATACCGAAGATGCCTCATTTCCTAAGTTTCACAATCTGTTAGGGGACGATACTAAGGAGCTCGTTCGGAAAAACTACCTGACCGTTTTGCCCAGCTCCCAGGAGCCTCATCTGACTTGATCCGGCACCCTCGCATCCTTTTAAATAACCACTGTTCTTTCATCGTTTAGCAGGCTAAGAATGTCAAAAAGCTACGATCTAGGTGCAAGACTATCAGGGGTTAAGAATTATCGTCATCAGAATTTGATACCCAACATTCCATCGAACTTGTGGCGTAGACCCCAGAGGAAATCATGGCCTGGCCCAAAGGGTTTTGACTTGAGTCCAAACTATGTAACATAAAATTACAAAACGTAAATTTAGAAATACATATAGTAATTGCTATATACCAACCTTTTTTCTTGACATCTGAAAACTGTTTTGTTAAAAAATGTTAAGAAATGTAAAGTAACATAATGGACCTAAAACCAATCTATTTACTGGGATAAATCAACTTTATGGTTACATCTGCAATCACAAAACTTGGAGGATGACCGTGAAAAGAAAACGATGTTTACCAGTTGGGTGGAGAAAGCACAATCTGAACAACTACGGCGGAAAACTTAGGCAATTTTCGTACTTAGCAATCTTGGCCGCATGTGTTTTATTTTGGTTAGGTAGCAATGCCCATGCTGAATCGTTTGGCCCAGCTACAGCCATCCGGTCTCAAGAAATAATAGCGGCCCAGCCTTCGGTCACACCACCCAATGGCCAACCACAGACTTCGGGCTTAAGAATATCATTTATACCTAACCAGGTGTCAGCATATGATGGCTCCGATCCCTGTTACGCTCCCTTTACTGAATGGCAATATACGGTTGAAGCTGAAAATACGGGCAATCTTGTGACAACTATTACTAACATAAAGAGTGAGTTCTATGATGAACTGGGACATGTAATTGGTTACTCCGATAATCCAATAGAGCTACATCTTCAGTCTGCAAGCAAAGTTCATGCCATTATCTGTACTACATTGGGCGAAGATAAAACGCAAGGGGCGATGGCTATAGCGCTAGATGCACTTGATAGCGATGGTCATCAAGTGAGCGCATCCGATATCGTGACTTTTATTCCTTCAACTCCGGAAACTACCACATCGAGAAATGCTACTTTCAAATTCTCACCAAACACTTGGAATACTGAGACTGTTAGTTGTGCAGCATATAATCTTTCTATGAGATTTACCATTAATCAATCTGGACAAATCACAGGGAATTGGGGTTATCCCTATCAATCCTGTAGCATTTATGGGTGTAATTGCTTTCCGATACAAACATACAACACCAGCTGGCGGGTAACAGGAAAATATGACTTTAAGCAAAACGGTAGGGGGGCGTATATTATCCTATCTAAACCAGGCTATAATATTATAAGCGCCATTACTGTTACCACAGTTGGTCCTGCAAGCTTATTAATAAAATTAACTGGCATAACGGCAAACAAGCAGCCATTGCAATCACGAATCTGTATACATAAATGATGTAACTAAGTTAGCAATCCTGAGTATCCCCCGGCTTTGCCGGGGGACTCCTAACGGTTGACGGTTCCGGGAATATTTGGAACGCACTCTCTTCAGGACTGGGATAAATCTTAGATGGTAGATGCTCGATTCAACTCATTCGTTCAATGGGCCATTGGGTGAGCATCAAAGGTAAGCTGTAGCCCCATTGTGAGAATTCTCAGCGAACGGAGACAGCATTACACAAACCACCTGAACTGAACCCGAGGCTACGCTGTAGCTACAATTGGCAGAAATCGGGAGGTTGGTTGGGACCATATCAAACAACATGGAGAGAAAGATCAAAAAACGGATCAACCCAACCCGTTTGAATGGCGGCCACCTTTAGGTGGCTGATGGTTTTCAACCGCTTTGAGCGGTTCACATATTCAAGCCTCCGGCTTTGCCGGAGGTGTCTGACTGTAGAAGACCATGATAATTGAACGTCTTTGAAGTTTTCTGGGCCAGGTAAATTGACCATTTTTGATTCTCGCCCTGCCGGTGACAAGCCCATTCTGATACCTTTCTTCCACAAACTCATTTCTCCTTTAACTCATCGCAGTTCCGCCAACCTATCCCTTTTCCTTTGGCCCGTCGCTACCTGGTTCCAGTGTTTAACGTCCCCCCCATGGCGGTCAGATGAGTGCTTTGCTAATCCCGGCCAATCACACCTGGGCCGTGACTCGAAGTTCGCTACTCGCGGAGGGTTCGTCACTCAGCCTCTATCTACAAGCAGTAAAGACCCACGGCCCAACCTTCGTTATCCGATCACAATCAAAGACCGGGAGATTTGGCCTGAAAGGCAATGGATCTGGTCAAGAGTCCGTGCCGAAGCGGCCATCATGAATGATGAAGTGGTAGTGAATGAGACAGAAGGGATGCATCAGCTCATGGCCGGTACTTTGGAAAAGGTCATTGAGGATATTCGGCAAATCCAAATCAATGCCCGAAACAAGAACGACAGCACTCGGCCGCGCTGGCCGATGATCGTCCTAAAGTCACCCAAAGGCTGGACCGGGCCGAAGATAATCGATGGGTTGCAGGTCGAAGGGACATTCCGGGCACACCAGGTGCCGCTCTCCGACCCGGCCACCCATCCTGAACACCTCAAACTGTTGAAAGACTGGCTTCGGAGCTATCGCCCGGAGGAACTTTTCGATGAGCAGGGCCGCCTTAAACCTGAACTGGCCGAATTGGCGCCTAAAGGCGAACGGCGCATGGGCGCAAATCCTCACACCATCGACCTGATCAAGACCCATGCCGCCGAAGACCGGGAGTTGGCTCGCCTCCTGATCAGAGAGATCGATTCCCTTTGGGTCTTCCTGGAAGTGCAGGGAGTCGACCCGACAAACAATCTCGCCGAACGATCTTTGCGCTCGGGAGTCCTATGGCGAAAGCGGACCCACGGCACCCAGAGCGAAAAAGGAAACAGATGGGTGGAAAGGATGCTTTCGTTGAAGCAGACCTGTCGGATGAAATGCGTCCCCACTTTCCCCGTTCTGGTTAAGGCTATCGACGACGACTACAAAGGCCGGAAGACTGACCTGGGATGGATTACAAAATAGAACAAATCTGAGGCATTACCCCGTGAACGTGTACAATCAATCAGATGATGGATTACAAAATAGAACAAATCTGAGGCATTACCCCGTGAACGTGTACAATCAATCAGATGATGGTAAAATTTTGACGATCAGCATAACCGGCAAGGTTGATTACAAGACTTATTCCGGTTTCACCAAGGGTTACAATGATAACCCGAAATTGCCATCGATGGTGGTGGTGGATATATCAGGTGTGGAGTATACGAGCAAGCCAGCTTTAGGTCTGCTATTGCTTATGTTTATTATGCGGGAGGGGGGGCAATTGGGGCCGACGTCATCCTCGCTGAATTTATGCAACGGAAAGGCCGGCACTATTTTCGCCACCAGTGCTGCGGAATGTGGCAAAGACCCCAGGTCAATTGGAATGGCAAGTTGCTGGGCTGCTGCCGAAACATCTGGGGAAGCTATGCCGACAATGTCTTTGAAGCCGATCTGGTGAGTTGTGTGAACAACGAAAAAATGCAATATGCCCGGGACATGCTTATGGGCCGGAAGCCACCCCGGGACGACATCCCCTGCCTGAAATGCGGCATTTACAAAAGCCTGGCCGAATACGACGGCTACCTTACCGAAGACGAGGTCCGACAGAAGTATCTTCCTGATACCACGGAGTCCTATCATCCCCAAATCCAGACTGCCGTCACCGGGTGCCGCACTTCGGCATTTCCAGGAAAAGAATAAATTAGAAAACCCAAGAAGCTTGAGGAAGCCGCCGGGATATGGGACGGTCATGCCGCCTTATCATGACGTTATGATAGTAAAACAACCTTCACCTCCTGTCCGTTAACCAATCTGGACGGCCCTCAAAATTCGTGATTTCAGAGTGCCTGTCCTGGGCCGGCGAATGATTTTTGTTTGACGGCGCCGGTATTTTTTTTGTATTATGACCCTTCTGCGGGGGCGAATAAATGCTAAGGGTTATTGAAAGACTGGGCCGGGAGACCATCTTCAAGGTGGAAGAAGCAGGCCGCATGGGCGTTTTCCTGCTCATGGCCGTGACGGGCATCTTCTTACCGCCGGTGAATATCTCCGCCATGGTCAAACAAATTCATATTATCGGGAGCATGTCCTTATCCGTCATCGTCTTTACCGGCGTCTTTACCGGTGCGGTGCTGGGTCTCCAGGGGTATCACACCTTAAGTCAATTCGGCTCCGTGGGGATGTTAGGCTCGGCCGTGGCCCTGAGCTTACTTCGGGAGTTGGGACCGGTGTTGTCGGCCTTGATGGTTACCGGCCGGGCCGGTTCGGCTATCTGTGCCGAGATCGGGATTATGCGGATATCTGAGCAAATCGACGCCCTGGAGTGCATGGCCGTTGATCCTTACCGGTTCCTGGTGGCTCCCAAGGTTGTCGCCTGCCTGATATCCGTGCCTATTTTGAATTTTGTATTTATTGTGGTCGGTATTTTCGGCGGCTGGCTGGCCGGGGTGAAGCTGTTGGGAGTCAATGAGGGCGCCTATTTTGCCGGGATGAGCAAGAGCGTTGAATGGGCCGACATCAACATGGCCATCATCAAGTCTTTGTGCTTTGGCCTGCTTATCGTCTGGATTTGCGCGGCCAAGGGATTTTTCGTACATCTGGACCGGAAAGGCGGATTTGGGGCCGAAGGGGTCAGCCGGGCTACGACTATGGCCGTGGTTATGACCTCGGTAAGCATCCTGGTCTGGGATTACCTGATCACCTCCGTGATGCTCTAAACTTATAGTCATCTGCTTAATGGGAGATGGTCTCTGCCCCACCTCGGCATGTGCTTCCCAGGTCCGGCCTGAACTCGAAACCACCGGCCCGTTGCCCCAATCGGTTAACATGGAACCACAAAAACAAATGCCCATGAACGACAATACGATTATCAGACTGGTTGAGGTGAGGAAGTCATTCGCCGGGAATGAAGTGCTCAAGGGTGTCAGCCTAGACGTCGAAGCCGGTAAGACCACCATCATCGTTGGTCAAAGCGGCCAGGGTAAAAGTGTTCTCCTGAAGCACATTCTCGGTCTGATCCGGCCGGACGCCGGGCAAGTCATCGTTGACGCAGTGGATGTCTCCCGGGCCAAGGGAAAAAAACTGAAGGAAGTTCGGACAAAATTCGGCGTTCTATTTCAAGGGGCGGCCTTATTGGATTCGCTTGACGTTCTCGAGAATGTGGCCTTGCCCTTGCGGCAAAGAACCAAACTTAAAGATGCCGAGATTAGGCGGCGGGTCATCGAAAAGCTTCAGCTAGTGGGTATGGCGGATCAACTGGACAAGTATCCGGCCCAGTTAAGCGGCGGGATGAAGAAAAGGGTGGGATTGGCCAGGGCCCTGCAATTAGAGCCTCAGATTGTGTTGTTCGATGAACCTACCACCGGCCTGGACCCGGTCAAGGTCAAGGACATGTATAAACTGTTCTTCGAGACTCAGAAGCTTCTTAAATATACGGCAGTTATAGTCAGCCATGACATTCCCAAGATATTTAACCTGTCCGATATGGTGGCGGTGATGCACGACGGGATCATCCTGACCCACTGTTCTTATGAAGACATCCAGCGATCCGAGAACGATGTGGTCAAGACGTTGATCAACGATACCATGGGATCAATTTACTCCAGCGATCAGGTAGAACAATGAAACAAAAATGGAATTTGGAACTTTCAGTCGGCGTGTTCATCATCATCGGCTTCTTATGTTTTTCCTATGTAGCCGTTAAACTAGGAAAAGTCAATATATTTGGAGGCAAAGAATACCCTGTGTTTGCGCTCTTTTCCTCCGTGTCCGGGCTTAAGGAGGGGGCTGTAGTGGAAATTGCCGGGGTCACTGTCGGCCGAGTGGCCGGTATCAGCCTGGGTAAAGATGACATGGCCAAAGTGGAGATGAGAATCAAACCTGAGGTCAAGCTGCCGAATGATGTCATCGTTTCAATCCGGACTCAGGGAATCATCGGAGATAAGTTTATCAAAATAAAGCCCGGTGCTTCCGACAAGTACATCTTGCCGGGGGGCACCATCACCGACACCGAATCGGCTATTGATTTGGAGGAGCTGATCAGCAAGTACATTTTCGGCAAGATCTAACACATTGGAGGAATATATGAACAGAATACTTTTAGGGCTGTTATTCGTGGCCTTAACCTATACGCCTGCGGTTTTTGCGGGGGACGCAACCCCATTGCCGGCGCGTGGGCCGAAAACCTATACTCTGACGGACTGTATTCACCAGGCGCTTCAGGTCAGTCCGGAGGTGAGGGAACTGGGGTTGGACCGGGAGATCGCCAAGTCCCGTCTGGATCAGGCCAAGGCCAGCCGGTATCCCACGATTGAAACCGTGACCCTGACCGGACCCACCTCACAGGCCAGGGGAGACCAGGTAAATTCTACTTATCAAAGCAATGAGATACATGGGTTGACGCCGTTCATCATGTTCGACATGAAAGTGGTTCAGCCGTTGTATACCTTCGGCAAACTGAGCAAAACCATCGAAGCCGCCGAACACGGAATAACATATGAAGAATCAAGGATAATCCAAAAAAAGACGGACGTCGCCTTGGAGATCAAAAAGTATTACTGGGCTCTGCTGGCCGCCCGGGAATCGACCCGGCTGATCGATGAAATCCAGTCATATTTGGATTCGGCGCTAAAACGGGCCAGGCGCTTACTGGCCGGGAATTCGCCTTCGGTGACGGAAATGGACTTGTATAAATTAGAGTCATATAATAGCGTGATCACCAAGTACCGGGAGGAAGCCATCAAGTATGAGACGGTGACCAAGGTGGCCTTGACCCGCTTTATGGATATTAAGAATCCTGAATCTTTTGATATCGCCGATAAGACTTTGGAACCGGTACAGTTTGACCCCGCCGAGATTCAAAGGTACATCGACGAGTCCAAAAAGCAACGCCCGGAGTACGATCAGATCAAGAATGGATTGATCGCCAAAGAGGCCCTCTACGAGGCGGAAAAGGCTGATTATTACCCGACTATTTTTGCCGCCGGCATGGCCTCCTATGCCGGGGCCCCGGACCGGGATACTGTCCGCAACCCCTGGATCTATGACCGGTTTAATCATGAAGAGGCCGGTGTGGCCTTGGGGATGAAATGGAACTTTGACTTCGGCATTACCAAAGCCAAGGTTGGTCAAGCCAGAGCCGAGTACCTGAAAGTGAATCAAAAGAAAGACTACGCCGATATGGGCATCCCGGTTCAGGTGGAGCAGGCCTACTACGACATCGTGGAAGCGAGGCGGATTATCGATTCCACTTCTAAGGGCTACAAGACGGCCCGGAAATGGCTGGTCGGGTCTGTGGCCAACTATGATATGGGGGTGGGCGAGATGAAAGACGCGTCTGATTCGATCGTCGTTTATGCCCAACTGAAGCAAGAGTATTTAAAGGCTATTTTAAATTTTAATTTGGGTGTGAGCAATCTCTATCATGCCTGCGGCCGGGATGTCCTGGAGGTTAAGGGGGCCGAATAGGGGCCCGTCTTATTGGCGAAAGCTTATGACCTCGACCAACCAGGAGCATCTGTGGCCGGTTTCTTCTTCCCGGTTGTTTGTTGAGGCAACCGGCCACCTTTGGCAGATCCGGGAGAGGCGGCCATAACGGTTCAAGGTATATCTTTTCGGGTTTCAAATGTCCCGGGGCGGGGCTTTTTCTCCACCCGGGAATATCAAGTTAACGGGAGACAGTTTATGTTTCGGATCAAGTTGTCAGGTCTAATAATGGCGTTTGCCGCCGGGTTACTGCTGATGATAACGACTCCGGGTCTGGCCGAGGACAAAAGCCCGGCCCTGGATCAACTTAAAGCCGGGGTCAACCAGATTCTGGATGTGTTGAGGGACGGCGGCCTGAAAGGTGAAGGACGAAAGCAGGAACGGCGTGACAAAATCCATGCCATCATCACCAAAAACTTTGATTTTGATGAGATGGCCAAAAGATGCCTGGCCCGGAATTGGGCCAAACTGAATGACCGGGAGCGAAAAGAATTCGCCGGTGTCTTTTCTGAGTTGCTTGAAGCGTCCTACATCGGAAAAATCGAGCAGTACACTAATGAGGAAGTCATCTTCAAGTCAGAACGGGAAGCTTCACCCGACAGCACCGTGGTGAATACCCTGATTAAAACACAAAACAACGAAATTCCTATAAATTACAGCATGTACCCCAAAGGGTCCAAATGGTGGGTCTATGATGTCAACATCGAGGGAGTCAGCCTCATCGGCAACTATCGGTCCCAATTTAATCAGATTTTGGCTAAAGGCTCCTATCAGGACTTGATCAAAAGGATGAAAACGAGACTGACCGAGCTGAGAAAGGAAGAGAAATAGCCAGTGGGAACGGAGCCGTCACGTCTTGAACATGACGTAGCATATAGCGTGTTGAGATTCTTGGATCCGGAACAACAGCGCGCTGTTTTGACTCAGCTTGGGCGAAGGACCATCAGGCGGGGCGAAGCCCTTTTTCAGGCCGGCCAGCCAGCGAATTTCATGGCGTTGGTCGCCCAAGGGGCGTTGGAATTGACCGTGAGCACCCTGTCATACGACAAAAAGATCATTGTGGCCGAAATAGGCCGGGGGTCGATGGTCGGTGAAGAATTCTTGGTCTCTCCGGAAAAGGGCCGTTATCAATACACCGCTGTGGCCAAAATGGACACGGAGGTGCTGGTTCTGACTTCAGACATCATGAAACAAGTCGAGTTTCGTTACCGTGAATTGGAGACCGGTCTCTTAAAGGGTGTATGCCGGATTATTTTGCTTCGATATCATCGGGCCACGGACCGTATTACGGAGATTTTCAGCTAGCTCAAACAAACTGGTTGCTGGTTTCTCGTTGCTGGTTGCTCGTTGGAAGCGTCCAGCGATAAGCAACGAATTAATATTCAAGGGGCCAGGATGGACCACGAAATTTCCAAGCTGATCACCAGACAGGAGACGGGCGCCCTGGCCCAGGAGCTTAAGGCCCGAGGCAAAACGATTGTTTTCACCAACGGCTGCTTCGACGTCCTGCACTTGGGTCATGCCCGGTATCTTCAGGCTGCCAAAGCGGTCGGAGATATTTTGGTGGTCGCCGTCAATTCCGATAGATCCGTCCGTCAAATCAAGGGCGACCTCCGGCCGTTGACTCCTCAGGAATGGCGGGCCGAAGTCCTGTGCGCCCTGGCCTGTGTAGACTATGTGGTCATCTTTGACGAGGCCGATCCCGGGGCGATCATTCGAGAAATCCTGCCCCACGTCCTGGTCAAGGGGGCTGACTGGCCTGAAGATGCCATTATCGGGGCGGATACGGTCAAGGCCGGCGGCGGCCGGGTCGTTCGAGTCCCTTTAACCCCAGACGCCTCCACCACCGCCCTGATCGAGGAAATCACCCGCCGCTACTGCCGCCAACCCAATTCGACCTGACCCCAAAAATTTGACTCGCTTGCCCTGGTTGACATCAAGAAAGATCTTGACAAAACTATAGGCTTGAGGTATTCGTTCGTATACGAAGGAGGTTGACCGACATGAATAGATTGCAAAACCCCGTCCCGGACTGCGTCATTTTTTTTCTGGCCAAAGCCTATCAGAAGGCCCATGCCCATTTCAAAAAACAACTGCAACCGTATGGCCTGACCAACATCCAGCACCTGGTCCTGGAGGGCCTCTGGTATGAAGCCGGGCAGACCGCCGCCGAACTGGGCGAGTTTCTGATTCTGGATAAGGCCACCCTGTCCGGGGTGCTGGACCGGATGGACAAGGCGGACTGGATCAGGAAGGTGGCGGACCCGGAAGACGGCCGTATCTTCAAACTGTATCCATCTGAACGGGCCAATGGCCTCAAAGAGGAGCTGATTGCCTTAAGGCAGCGGACCAATGAAGAGATTCTGTCGCCCTTTAGTCTTGAAGAACAGGTGCTGTTAAAGAGGCTGTTAAAGGATATGTCCTAACCCGCCGGCGGGAAGTTAATCTTCACCGGGCGGCCCGAATTTCTTTTGTCATTAAAGTTCGCACACAAACAGTACCGCCGAAACCTGTAGGGACATCCTGATCCGGCCCGGCCCAAACCCAATCTACATAAGGAGGCCCACATGCGGCTATTCAATCCCAAACAGGAGACCTTCCAGAGCTTAGACGAGCATTCACGGCAAATCATGCTCAAAACCATCGCCTTCTTTGAGGACAAAGGCAAAAAAGCGCTCAAAGGGCTGAACATGGTCACCTCAAACTATAATTAAGCATAGCTTGGGTCCAGTGTCGAGAGCGACTAAGCGGGCGAAGAGATTTCACAGCTTATTACGAAGGGATTCGGAGAGGTTTTCCTTCTGGAGACGGCCGTTGGCAATGGCATCACCAAGCAGCTTTTTGATATCATTTTTTGTATATTTGACGTCCCTCTTCTGTCTGATTTCTTGTGCTATCTCATTGGCCACCGTGCCAAGCGACCGGTAAGTCAGGCCGGAAATATCTACGTGCCGATTCTTGAGTTCCTCAACCGGGGTGATACCTTGACTTTGCTCTAATCTTATTCCCTGACTTTCAAGAGAATCACGATCCAGGCAAACAACGTCTATCTTGTCACAATTATCACTGTTTGAAACTATGGCCAATACGGCCTCCGGCAACTCATCCTCCGAGGAGATTTGCCATGTGGACAGCGCGTTCTGCGTGGTCTTCAAGCAATTGGTTACAGCGTCAGCGGATATGTCGGCATCATTAAAAATATCACCTTGCATCCATTTAGCTTTCGTAATCTTCCGAACCAGGAAAGGCATGTTAACTTAGCTCCTCCTCCAAGTCCGAGATGACTTGGTCAATATATTCTTGGAGCCATTCCTCCTGATCTTTTAATGTTCTTAGAATGTTAAGGGACTCTATTGTTCCCCAATTTTCTAGAGCCCTTATTCCACACTCACGAACTTCGACATCTGCGTGGGCTAGTGCCATTTGGGCCATGATCAACCCTTGTGGAGATATGTCCATATGTAATATCACTTGCAGCAGACCGATCATGATTTTGAGGTCTGAAGAGTAATCAACAAACACCGAGTGTAACCACTCTTTTGTTAGCGTGGCGTTTTGTTCCATAAGTTTTCGGACGAATAGATCCGCCGGGGAATAGAATCCATATTCAAAGTCCTGCTCTTGAATTAGACGCAA
>JADFXY010000240.1:0-7166 GCA_015233355.1 Deltaproteobacteria bacterium
CTTTAATTATTGCGAATAATAACTATTTTTATAAAATACACTCCAGCCCTGCGTTTGTCAAGAAAAACCTGCCCATGGTGGCTAATTACCTATGCTGGCAACGAATATCATCAGATATAATCCGGCTCAATCCAAGATAAGACATTCAACAGCAAGGTCCGGCAAAGCAAAAATCTTTCATCCGGAATGAACAACAGCCTTTTCTTATCTGCTGCTTAGTCAGTTCGAGCAAAGCAAGAAATCTTTAGCTTCCTCACCGCAGTCGGGAAGGATAGTGTGAGAGCGGTGATCCAGCCCATGTTCACCCGTAGGGCCTGATACGTCAGCCCTTCGACAGGCAATAGTATCTACGATTGAGGGCTTATTTGTAAATAGGAAAAAGACTCATTTTTTAGGGAAAATTTCCCGTGAGCCTGGGTAAAGGGAGGAGATGAGGTTGGTATTAAGCGACAAACCCTGGGGCCTGGGGGGGAACCCGCCCGGAGCAAGACACTCCAAACAGCAAAAGCCGATACAATTATCTGATGATCGGCTACATCGGCAGAACAAAATAAAAATTATTACCTAACCACGTCGGTTCATAGCCGACCACACCACCGTGCATATCTATAACGTCTTTGACAAAGCGTAATCCGTGACCGGTCCCGGCCTCTTCCGCCCGGTTAGCTCCTCGGAATCCTTCCTCGAAAATTTTATCTCTAAATTCCAATGGAATATGGGGGCCGGTGGAAAAAAGATTAAGTTTGATCCCATTCTTTCCCGGACTGAAGAAATCTTTAATTTCTTCCATCCCGTAGGATATGTATTTGTATGAGTTTCCTACCCCGTCGTCCACAGGCCGGGTATACTTGACGGCGTTTGACAAAAAATTGGCGTAAACTTGGGAGATCAAGCCGGCATCGGCCACCACCTCGATGGCGGCATCGGGAATACCGCTTGCGGCATAATTAATCTCTATCCCCCGTTCCTTTAGCCGGGGGGCGACCCGGTTGAGTTGTGGGTCAATTATCGTTACCTTAAAATTGCATGATCTCTTTTCCAAGACATAGCGACCTTGCTCAAAATGGCTGCGTCTTAACAGCGTCTCCAAGAATAAGGAGGAATTCTCATAATGTTTATTTATGTTATTATACTCTTCGATGATGCCCTGGTTAGCATCGGCAAACTCATTGAGTAATCTGTGGACCTGTTCGACTACCGGATTATCCGGTTGCGGGAATTGTTGTAAAAGAGCTTTAACCTCTTTTTCAATTTCAAGATTCTTCTTGATTTTACCCCATAACCGCCGCAGGTAGGCTTTAAAAAACATGTTGGGAACGATCACATTATGGCCGATATCATTAACCAGATTTTTAATAAAATTAATATGTTCGGCATTCTTCCGGGCTAGAATCCGGTTGTGCAGATTGTATCCGATGCGGTTGGCGTATTTTTCAAAATAAAACAGGTCTTGTTCAGACAACTGAGTCAAGGGACAGAGTCGCAGCATCCCGAATACTCCGTCCACGATGGGAAAGGGGAAGACCTCGGCCCGAGCCATATTGGCCCGGATAGGAAAAAGAAAGCAGAAGTCGAGTTCATATGGCGTGGATGACAACATCACCGTATCTTCTTCGGCCTGGCCCGGCAAAATAACGCCCTGGCTGATGTCACAAATTTTTCTGGCCCGGCCGCCTTCTGAAGATAGATACAAGGCGCAGTCGACATTAAAAAAACATTTGGGGATAAGCACGGATATGCGGTACATGTCGTTTAGGGAGGGAACTTCCTGTGATATCTCAAAAAAAACTTTGAAGGCGTCGCTTTGAACCTGAGAAAAATTATAACGCGAATAATCAACCATTTTCTCATATACTCTTTTTTTTAATCTAACCATCTTATCCATCTGGTTGTTCCCCTATCAATACCAAACCGCGGCGAGCCTATGTGGTGGGCGAATTATCCGCGACCTGGGTTCTCCGCCCGCCTTTTCGCCGGAGGCGCCTTAACTTGCCTTTACTCCCGGCAATACACCGGCCTAAAACAATTCCACCGACAAAACGAACCTGAGTGAGATTGAAATCCAAAGATAGCCTGGATAACGAAAAAAGTAAAGGGATGATAATGTTGGTTGCTGGTTTCTCGTTATCTTCCAATGTCGTTAACTTAAGTAGGAGGACAACATACAGCAAGATTTCTCGCTTCGCCCGAAATGACAGCGGTGCCACCCAGTTAGGATAGTACCTGCTGCGTGCGCTCACCTTGTCATTTCGAGCGGAGCGAGAAATCTTAAGGTCCGTAGTCATTCCTGACAATAGTGAGGTGGATCCTTAACTTAATGACATTGCGTTATCTTCAACAAATAACCGGTACCCAGTAACAAGTCACCAAAAACAAGAAACAAGCACTCGCAGAACATCAATCCAAGGTCTGGCGGTACCGCTTTAAAGCGATAGCTAAAACGACCAGTAAGAACAAGATGATCGGCCATAAATGAGGCAATATGTCAGCCGGCCCGTTGCCTTTGAGAATAATACCCCGAACCACCCTAAGATAATGGGTCAGAGGCAGGATCGAACCAACCCATTGGGCCCACTCCGGCATCCCTCTAAACGGAAACATGAACCCGGATAACAGGATCGAAGGCAGAAAGAAGAAAAAGGACATCTGGACGGCCTGAAGCTGATTCTTGGCCAAGGTGGAAAAGGTTAAACCCACAGCCAAACTGGCCCCGATAAACAACAAAGACGCAGCATACAGCAGGAGCAGGCTTCCCTCCAACGGCACCTCAAAGAGCACCCGAGCCGCCAATATGATCAAGCTCATCTGTAAATAACCCACGACAACGTAAGGAATCAGCTTCCCCAGCATCACCTCCAAGGGCCGCACCGGGGTGGTCAACAGATTTTCCATCGTCCCCCGTTCCCGTTCTCGGGTTACGGCCAGGCTGGTGATGATGACCATGGTCATGGTCAGGACCACGCCCATCAAACCGGGCACGATGTTGTACTGGGTGATGTTCTCCGGGTTATACATGGGATGGATCCGGAGATCCACCGGAGTGAATCCGGGTTTGAGATCGCCTAAGATACCTTTCAGGTCCCGTTCCAGAACCGGGCCGGCCAACAACCTGATGGCGGCCACGGCATTGCTCACCGCGGCGGGATCAGAAGCATCCGCCTGAAGCAACAACACGGGTTTTTCTCCCCGGATTAGTTTCCGGGAAAAATCCACAGGGATATTAAGGACAAATTGTACCTGTCCGAGAGTCAGGAGCCGTTGCGCCTCGGTTTCACTGGTCAATTGCTTGACTAATTTGAAATACAAACTGTTTTGTAACGCCGCGATAATCGACCGGGAAAAAGGACTATTGTCTGCCGTCAGTACGGCCGTGGGCAAATTTTTCGGGTCTGAGTTAATGGCGAATCCAAACAGAATGAGTTGCATCAGCGGGATGCAGATCATCATGGCGAAGGTCACCCGATCACGGCGCATCTGCCTGAATTCCTTTATAATCATCGCCCACAACCGGCGGACGGAAAATATTCTGACAAACGTCATCAATCTCCTCCGGCCCGGATCATCAAACTGATAAAAACCTCTTCCAGGCTGGTCGCGGTCTGGTTCCAGCGATATCCAGCGTCCATAAAGGGCGTGATACTCTTTTCCATGACTTCGGCATCCCTGCCGCTGACATGAAGGGTATTGCCGAAAGGCACAATCTGGTCCACTCCGGGCAACCCCTGCAGGCGCTCCTGCAACGCATGTATATTCCCGCCGTCAACCAACCAGGTCGTCAGATTTTCACCAGCCACAACCTGCTCCACCGTCCCGGCCGTGAGCAGATTACCGTAAGCGATATAAGCCAGCCGATGGCACCGTTCCGCCTCGTCCATATAATGGGTGCTGATCATCGAGGTAATCCCTTCGCCGGCCAATTTGTGAACCTCTTCCCAAAATTCGCGCCGGGCCTTGGGATCAACCCCGGCGGTGGGCTCGTCGAGCAGCAATAATTTGGGCTGGTGGATCATACAGCAGGCCAGGGCCAGGCGTTGTTTCCATCCGCCGGACAGGGTCCCGGCCAGTTGATTGGCGAACCGTTCCAATCTGATCCGTTCTATGGCCCGGTCCACGGCCTCACGCCGCGACCGTATCCCGTAAAGAGTGGCAATGAAATCAAGATTCTCCTTTACCGTCAGGTCCTCGTAAAGGCTGAACCGCTGGGCCATGTAGCCGACTTGAAACTTAATCTGGGTGCTTTCAGTGATTATGTCCCACCCCAGACATACTCCGGAGCCTCCATCCGGCCGCAGCAGACCGCACAACATCCGAATAGTCGTTGTTTTGCCGCTGCCATTGGGGCCGAGAAAGCCGTAAATCTCTCCCCGTTTGACTTTCAGGGATACGCCGTTGACCACCGTCTTGTGGCCGAAGCGCTTGACCAGTCCCTGGACATCTATGATTATCGACTCATCGGTCATATCTTGCCTCCCCGGGAAGACAAACGCACTTCCAGGGGTTGACCCGGATGCAATTGAACCGCCTTGGCCGGGTCGGGTTTGGCTTCGATCATAAACACCAGCTTGGATCTGGTTTCCCGGCTGTAAATCACCGGCGGAGTATATTCCACCTGGGGAGAAATATAGTTAATCGCTGCAGTCAGGTCTTTCGGGCAACCATCACAGGTCAGGACTGTGCCCTGGCCTAACTTGAGCGCCCCCAACGCCGGTTCCGGAACAAAAAACCGGACCTTAAGATTGCCTGGAATCAATATAGAGACCACCGGCTTGCCGGTTTGAACCCATTCCTCCCTGGTGTAATAGGTGTCAAAGACCAGACCGGCAGCCGCGGCTGACTGAGTTTTTTGACGGAGGTTCCAGTCGGCCTGGGCCAGAGCCGCTTGCAAGGCCGCCACTTCAGCTTCAGCCGCCTTGATTTCATCGACCCGGGCGCCTAATCCGGCCGTTTCCAACTGGGCGGTCAAATCCTTAACCTGCCCCTGATCGACGAGTAATTTAGCCTTGGCCCGATCAAAGTCTTCCCTGGCGATGGTTCGTTGCTCGACCAGCCTTTTTCGCCGTTCATATTCTGCCTGAGATAGGGCCTGGTTACTTCGGGCCTGGCTCAAGCGGGCTCGAATGGCCGCCATTTCACTGGGGCGTAAACCTTTTGTCAGATTGGTCAGCCGGTCTTGGGCTTGTCTAAGCCGGTGATTCGCAGCATCTTTGGCATCCACCTCAAGGCTGTCTTCGAGTTTAAAAAGCAAATCCCCGGCGGACACTTGTTGCCGCAGAGCTACGGCCAGGTTATTCAGATATCCCGGCAGAGGCGAGGAAATATAGGTATATTCCGCCTCGGCATAGCCTTGAAAATAATCCGGCTCCGGCTCTCCGAGTTTACATCCGCCGATGCTCAAAAGAAAGGCCGGGACCAACCCGGCAACTATCACCATAACAAACCATATTCTAATATCAGATCTGGTTGATTCCACTGGTCGAGGTCGCCTCAAGCTTATTCTGATGTCAGGGTAATAGAAGAATGGCCGATTGTCGGTTACCGGTCACCATGGCCATTGTCAAGGTCATCAACGACAATTATCCGAGTCTACTTCATTTTTGGCCTGATGATCGGTAAATTGCAGACATTGGAACTCAGCATAGCATTTGTTCTCGTAGCCATCCAAAACATATCCGGTGAATCTGGTCTCGCTTCCGCAATATGGGCACGGCGGGTCTGTTTTTCTGGTTTTAGTCCGGTAAACCGGGGCCGGCTGCGACACCCCACCGTAAGGTGCCGGGGTAGACATGATGACTACCGGCGCGGCGGATCGGGAACCAGTGCTGCCTGTGGGAATGGCGCGTGGCCGTTCAATGGTGGAGCTGTTTGGCGCTGATGTGGCAGACGAGGCACCGGGAGGTGGAACTAACTTAATCGACGATGAACCGGGTGGGGATTGGGCCGCGACCATGCCGCCGCTGCCGCAGCAAATGAATACTGTTAAAGCCAGTCCTGGAATAAGCGCCGCTCCGTATTTCATTGCATCCTTCCTTCTCTGATGTCTGTAATCGTTAAAGGTGGATTGTAATAATATCACAGGGCCGACCGAAAGGCAATCGTTATTCATACACAATTTTAGGCCAATGGGTTACTTCCGTTCCGCCCGGCAATGGATCAGGCAGCAGCAGACTAACGATGTTCGACCGGGGCCGGGACCCGCACCACGGCCTTGGGCCGACCGGTTGTGGCCCAATGTCATTGAATTAATGCCTAAGAAATTTCGGTTCTCCGTTGTCGTGATCGGAGCACCGGAATCACTGTCGTTGTTTCTTCTGTATCTATTCTGTTGTTACCCTCCGAGGAACTTTGTTTACCTTCTCAGTCTAATATGCTATAGTAGCTATGGCAATCTACTTAGTTAAGCAGCATACTCTCGGGCTCCAGGAATGTCGAGATTCATTTAGCGTCAGCGGCCTAGTCTATGGTCGAAAAAATGTTGATTCCGTCAGAATGATTGGCCTGGTAGATTGATTATACTTTGGTAGCATGTGAGGCGCCGCAAAACAAACTCAATTTTATTTATGCCCGGCCGCGAGTTTTCCCAGTCTAAGTTGTTTAACTAAGTAAGACGACATCGCCTAAGTCAACGCCGTCTGACAGAATAAGTAAAATCGGTAAGTTACCATGATAGTCAGAAAACGACAATCTTTCACCGGACCCTATGACAATGCGTCGGCTTCTATGGAAGATCCCGACTTAGATACAATCAAGGCCATCGGGAGGGGAGATCGGGCGGCCTTCGAACTATTCGTAAAAAAGTACCAAAACCCCATAGTGAATTTCATCTTCAGGTACGTTCGAGACCGGTTTACAGCCCAAGACCTGACTCAAGAAGTTTTCTTAAAAGTATTCCAGGGCGCCGTAGAGTTTGAATCCAGAGGGAAAGTCTCAACCTGGGTATTCACAATCGCCTTCAATCTGTGCGCCAACGAGTTAAAGCGTCAAAAACGGCGTGGCTACCCGCATCCCGGCTTGTCCTCAGGTGACCCGGCCGAGTTGGAGTATCCAGCCCATGACCAGGCGGGAAGCCGAAAAAAAGAACTGGAAGAGGACCTGATGGCCGCCCTGGACCGGCTCCCGGAAAATCAAAGGGCGGCATTGTGGCTCCGAGTGAACGAAGATCTGTCTTA
>JADFXY010000241.1:0-7104 GCA_015233355.1 Deltaproteobacteria bacterium
ACATTGGGTTACATGTTACAGCCACCCCATCATCTCGACCGACATGTGGGCACCCTCATCCCGACCCTGGATCCAGGCCAGGAGATGATCCACCTTCTTTTTGATGTAGGCCGTGGGATCCCCTTCCATGCGGGTGATAAAAGGTTCATCCGAAAACAGGTCGGCGCTGCGGCCGTATTCTTCCGCGGCCAACTCAGTCTGGCCGGTGCTTTCGAGTGCGGCTATGTATAAGGCGATGATGTCAAAGTCAAAGTTATCGTATAGGGCCGCCATCTCCGCCTGGTCCAGGGCGGCTTGATGATCGCCCAATTTCAGATGAAGCAAACCCTTAAGGAAAAAAAATCGGGGGATCCCCAATCCCACTGCCACGGCCCGGTCAATCCTGGCCAAAGCCCCGGAGAAATCTTCTAAGTAGATGAGGGCCAGGGCCGCGATAAAATCCCCTTCAACTGGGTCCAGGGATGATGACGTGGTTAGGGCCGACTGCGCCTCTTCTCTAGCCTGAACATCCCGGCCGCGCATCCGGTGCAGACCGGCCAGGGCCAGGTGGGCGGAGATGCCGGCGGAACCGACAGCCGCGGCAGCCCTCTGAAAGAACCTTTCCGCCCGGTCCTTTTCCCCGGCCAGAAGGCAGGATTTACCCTTCAGCAATTGCATCCGGGGCAAGTTGGGACGCAAGGCCAACCCGGTGTCGATAAAAGCCCGTCCCTGAGCCGAGGCCGAAAAGAAATCCCCTAGGACCAGGTACGGCCAAAAAAAGGCGGGGTTCTCATCCATGGCCTGTTGCCACAAGGTCAAGGTGGTGCCCAGTTCCCGCTTTAGGGCGTGATAGATGCCGGTCCAGAAGAGATCGGCATGGTCTCCGGGCTTCGTTCCTTCGGCCTCGGCCAGGACTCGGCGGCCCTGGTCGTACTGCCCCAGGTCATTTAATAACAACCCTGATAGCAGGAGCAGGGACCGGTAGGGATGCCTCAACCTGGCGGCCTGGGCCAGCCGCGACAGGGCTTGTTTGAGAAAACCGTGCCGCTTCTCCCGATTCTGGATCCGGCGGCCGATCATGGCCTCCATCCCGGCCAGGAGGATCAGCGCTTCAAATACACCGGTGGTCAAGATCGCCGGATCAACCGCGTCCTTTAATAATTCCAAACCGGCCGGAATCTGCCGGTCCAAATGTAAACCCTTAAGTGCTTTGAGCAGTTGGTTCCGGTGATGCAGGGCGCCCGAGACGTTGTTCCACAGTCCTTCAGCCAGTCCGGCGTAAGCTTCTTCAGTTATCTTCATGGCGGCCGACCAGTTAGCCTCCAGCTCTCTCCTGACTTCTTTGACCCTGGCCGCATCCGCGGCGATCTGGGTGAGTTCGGCGATGTGCTCCCGCTCCGCGGCAAACCGGGGAATCTCCTCGATCTTGGAACCGGCTTCGAGCAACAGCTTTAAGGCTTGTTCCGGCAAGTCTTGAGATATTCTTGTTTCCGCCTGATAAATCGTCCTGATGATTTTATCCTTGATCCGGCGGTACCGGAATTCATCGGACTTCCACTGCCGAATGGCCTCGGCGAATTCTCCGGCGGTCTGATAGCGGTCATCCTGATTAAGTTTCAAGGCTTTCATACAAATCACGGATAGATATTCATCAGCCTCCGTGTCTGGATGCCGGACCATTATCGGATCTATGTCGGCCGCTTTGATCCGGGCAAATACCTTTGGGATATCCCGTCCCGGATAGGGCGGAGTGTAGGTCAGGATAAAGTACAGAATGGCGCCCAAGGCGAAAATGTCGGACCGGATATCCACCGCCCGCAGATCACCGTGGGCCTGTTCCGGAGACATGTAGGCGGGAGTCCCGATAACCGCCCCGTCCTGCGTCAACGCCAGAGAACCGTCACTCCGAGCCGTGCTCACCCCATCGGGGTCGGCGTCCATTACTGAACCTTCTCCGCTGTCCCGGTCCAGCACCTTGGCCAGGCCCCAGTCCATCACATAGACTTCGCCAAAGCTGCCGACCATGATATTGGCCGGTTTCAAGTCCCGATGGAGAACACCGGCGGCATGGGCATAGCTCAGGGCGTTGAGCACGTCGAGAAATACGTCGATCAGACTCAACATGTCGTATTTAGAAGCAAAGTGCCG
Organism: Deltaproteobacteria bacterium; assembly: GCA_015233355.1. Classification (GTDB taxonomy): domain Bacteria; phylum Desulfobacterota; class JADFXK01; order JADFXK01; family JADFXK01; genus JADFXK01. The sequence goes on from JADFXY010000241.1 coordinate 2,128, forward strand.
GTTACCCCGTTTGATTTGAAGGACAATGTCTTCCAGGGTGTGCCCCTCCACCAGTTTCATGCTGAAAAAAACCCGGCCCTCCTCATTTATCCCCAGTTCATAGAGAGGGATAATATTAGGATGTTGCAGTTGGGCGGTAATCTGGGCCTCTTCAAAAAAGCGGTACATAGCCCGCTCGTTCTCGGCGGCCGGACCATACAAAGACTTGATGGCCACCGTCCGTTTCAGGTCCTTGTCCCGTCCCAGAAACACCTTGGCCATGCCGCCTTCGCCGACCTCCGAAAGAACAACGTACTTCTTCCAGGCCTGGCGATACACCTCGGGGGCCTGCCTGACGGTGATAAACCGTTTGCTCGTCTCCGGGTCCACCTCCACCGGCCGGGCCAGGCTGTCCAGGGCCACCGTATCGCCGCCGGTCTGGTCATCGTGGAGTATTACCTTCATGTTACTCCCCGTTATGCAAATAGTCCGATGTGGAATTCCGTCACTTGGAAAAAAGCCGATTCCCGTTATATTGACCGGATCAACCAGAAATGGCAACAAAAATCATAATGGAGAACTGAATTGCCATCCATACTGTGACCGCAATGGGTTGGACCCTCCGAGACTGAGTATTGACTTGACTTGTACGATTTCTCTGCTATCTTGCCTTCCAGAATGAAGCATTTGAAGCCACGGCCTTTCATAAGGGACTTCCGTTGAATTGTGATCCCTATGGGGTCGGCCGGCGGAGACGATGTCAGGAAAACCGGTCGGGCAAAGCGTCCGCGGCCAGGCCTGATACCTCCGGATCTCCATATCTTTAACCACTCATTGACCGAGAAACGTAATACATGGATCATATCAGAAATTTTAGCATCATCGCCCATATTGATCACGGCAAATCGACATTGGCCGACCGCCTCATCCAACTGACTAAGACCATCGACGTCCGGGAATTCCAAAACCAGGTGCTCGACACCATGGACCTGGAGCGGGAACGAGGCATTACCATCAAGAGTCAGGCCATCACCTTGAGCTACCACGCTAAGAACGGCCAGACCTACGCCCTGAATTTAATCGATACCCCCGGCCATGTGGATTTTTCCTACGAAGTCTCCCGCTCTCTGGCTTCGTGCGAGGGCGTCTTGCTGGTGGTGGATGCCAGCCAGGGCGTCCAGGCCCAGACTCTGGCCAATCTCTACCTGGCCATGGAACATGACCTGACCGTTATCCCGGTCATCAACAAGATCGACTTGCCCAGTATCGACCTGGACATGGTCAAGGAGCAAATAGACCACGAACTGGGGTTGGACCCGGACACGGCCTTGTTGGTCTCGGCTAAAGAAGGTCGCGGGATCGAAGAACTCTTAGAAGCCATCGTCGAACGCATCCCACCCCCCAAAGGGGATCCGACTGCGGCCTTACAGGCGCTTATTTTCGATGCCCGGTATGATGCCTACCGGGGCACGGTCATCTACACCAGGGTGTTTAACGGCCAGGTCAAAACGGGTGATACCATCATCTTCTGGTCGAATAAGGCGGAATACCGGGTGGAAGAAGTGGGCATGTTCCGGATTAAGCTGGTGCCCAAACCGGTGTTGACCGCCGGCGATGTGGGATACATTGTGGCCGGAGTCAAGACGGTCAGCGATACCAGCACTGGCGACACCATCACCCTTAAGGACAATCCCTGCGACCAACCCCTGCCCGGCTTCAAAGAAGTCAAACCGGTGGTGTTTTCGTCGATCTATCCAGTAGATGCCGACGATTACCAGGACCTGGCCGTGGCCCTGGAAAAACTCAAGCTGAATGACGCATCCCTGACCTTTCAGAAGGATGCCTCAGCCGCTCTAGGTTTCGGGTTCCGATGCGGCTACCTGGGCCTGCTCCATGTGGAAATCGTTCAGGAGCGGTTGGAACGGGAATTCAACCTGGCCCTGATCATGACCGCACCCTCGGTCCGGTACCGGTTCATCATGTCCAACGGTCAGGAGTTGTACATCGACAATCCCACGGCCTTTCCCGACCCGACCAAGATTTCCACGACTGAGGAACCGTTCATTAAGGCGGCCATGATTATGCCGGAAAGATACCTGGGTGCGGTCATCAAGGTCTGCGTGGATCATCGGGGGACGAGCTCCAACATCAATTATCTGTCCGAGAACCGGATAGAGTTAACCTATGAACTCCCCCTGGCCGAGGTCATTTACGACTTCTACGATAAGATTAAATCGGTATCCCAGGGTTATGCCTCCTTCGACTACGATCTCCTGGATTACCGCCCCAGCGATCTGGTCAAGCTGGATATCCTTATCAACGGCGAACGCCTGGACGCCCTGTCCATGCTCATCCACCGTAACCGGGCCGAAGGCCGGGCTCGGGGTATCTGCAAGAAGCTCCGGACGGAGATCCCTCGGCAAATGTTCAAGGTGGCCATCCAGGGCGCCATCGGGGCCAAGGTCATCGCCAGGGAAACTATTTCCGCTTTCCGAAAGGACGTCACGGCCAAATGCTACGGCGGGGATATCTCCCGAAAACGAAAGCTGCTGGAAAAGCAAAAGGAAGGCAAGAAGCGGATGAAGGCCGTCGGCTCCGTCATGGTCCCCCAGGCTGCGTTTTTGTCGGTACTGAAGGTGGATACGGATTAGGCTGGGACGCGGTCGGCTAAAATAAGCGGCCAAATCTAAATCAGCCCCAACGGGACCACCACCAGACCATCCCAGGGTAATGCCTTGGAAATTCCGGATGGTTATATTTTAACAGAATGCTCAGGTGGTTTGGCAATCGGATGCCCATGCGGTCGGTCAGGTGGATGGGTAGGTGGTCAGCCAGGCTCAAAGGCATTTTCATTCGAAGGGATATATAACCATAGCTAATTTCGGCCGCCCCTTTGAATGGTAGCAAATTCCTAATCGCCGTCGATGGGTTGTGGCTCGCGCCTTGAAGCGGCTATAGGCCTGGCTAATGGAAAGAGAATCAGGGTAGGTTCGACCGAAAAGTTTCTATATCCGAGGTCTTGATGGCGGCCTGAAAAAGCGCATCGAGAATTTTACCGCTTTCTATTCGCTCAATTTTTGACAAAATATCTTCAGGAACCAACCCGAATCGACCCACCAGGAGATCTTGGATTTTTTTTCTGGTCTCCATGACCCGGCCCTTTCTTATGCCCGACCGAAAAACCTGCCGACCGGCGACTGTGTCAGTTAGATCGAAGTTCAACATGGCCCGAAACCCCTTTCTGGTGATTTTACGAAACCGATTCATCAAAAACATGATCAGAAGGTCCAATATCTCCGTGGAGTGCTCTTCCGGATAAACCTGTCTGACCAAATTACCCCAAGCCCTGGCCTTGATGGCCAGATTATCTTCAGAAATATTTTTGGGCACGGTATAAGGTGCCAGTACGGCCAATCGGAGATCCGCGGCCAGCAACGCTTCTTCCTGAAGATTTTCTAAGATAATTTCATGGGGCCAACCCTGAAAGGTCAGGTGACCCGCGCTGTTTACGGCCTTCAAGGGCAGAGCTGCTTTAAACCAGGCCTGCTCGGTGTAGATGATAGCCAGGATATAAGGACCGCGGTAATTCTTTTGACGGCAATACAGCAAAGCGGTCTCGGCCAGCCGATGGCGGATAAATGGGTCCCGGTACCCCTGGAACTCCAAAAAGACCAGGTCGCCCCTCCGCGTTGCCGGGATGGCCACGATATCCGGGGAAACATTTTTAGCCTTTAGAGTTTCGGCCTGGACCTTATAGGGGTAACCGGACGTCACGCCCAGAAGCCGCAACACCGCGTCTCCACTGGTCTGCATTAATCGGTAGAAGGTCTCGTCGGAGCCCCGATTGCCTGATTTTTCCATTGACGATATTTTCAAGTCGATACCTGAATCCAGGTCGGTTCAGCCAGCAAGGCAGCCAGACTTATACGTCAAAACATCTCATCCAAATTTAGTCTATTTTAGCATGGCATGTGGTTAATATCAATCATTTTATACTTCAGCCGGAGTCACGGCGGCAAAGAAGGAAGATCTTTCTTGCGTCTCCCTCTACCCGGTCGTCTTACTCTGATCGTCCGTGCAAAGAGGAACAGAGTTGCTCAATCAACCGATCGCTATTAAGCGGTTTGTTGACAATCCCGTCGGCTCCGGCAGCCAGCATCGCAGCCTGGCTCTCTTCGGAATCATCAGCCGTGAAAGCCAGAATCGGCAGCATTTCTTTACTGTAACTCTCCCTAAGCCGACCAATCGCCTCGGCTCCATTCATAACCGGCATCTTCTGATCCATCAACACCAAATCGGGTTCTTCCTTCTCGACCATCGCTATCGCGCTCAAGCCGTTTTCCGCCTCCGAAAATCCAACCCCGACCTTCTTCAAAATGCGGCCGACCAGCATCCGGTTTAGGGGGTTGTCGTCCACCACCAAGACCTTGTCCCCAGCCAGGGACGCCGGACACTCCACCGATTCTTGCGCCTGGACCGCCTCATGGAGAATCCGCTTCATCGTTTCCAGGGATAATGGCTTAGCCGCGACAAAGCTGAAAAAGTCTAGAAAATTTGCCTCATTAAGATTATCCACCCGCGCCGTATAAGCCACCAGGCGAAGAGGATAGAAGCGAGGGTCAGACTTGATCAGCCCGGCCAGTTCCAGGCCGTCGAGTTCCGGCATCATGATATCAAGCAAGGCCAGGGTAAAGGGCGCTTTTTCTTCGTAAGCCTTGATCAACAAGGCCATGGCCCGCTTGCTTTCTTGACATAGTTCAAAGGCGACTTTTCCGTGGCCTTTAACACCATGACCCAGGCCCTGAAAGAATCACGCTTCCAGATGCAGGCCGATATGGCGCAGTTGCTGCAGGTGGCCGAGCTGAAATCCGGTCATCTGAACATCATGGCCCCCGACATCCGGACACCCCACGGCGCGATCATCTGGTTCGCCAATATTCTTTTAGAAATTCCCTTGGCCGATTATCAGCCGAACTTTGCCCGGACAATCCAACGGGG
>JADFXY010000242.1:0-489 GCA_015233355.1 Deltaproteobacteria bacterium
GCATCGAAATAATCAATTCATTTTCAGCGGCCGCGGCCTGGGGCATGGTGTCGGCTACTCCCAATGAGGTGGGGCCACCCTGGGCGACACTATGAACTATGAAGCCATCCTGAAATTCTACTATCCCGGCACGACCCTGACGAAAATGTGGTGACGCGGCCGGCCGTCTCATCATCCCCCGCCTCAGCCTATCCCCTCTGCCCTTCAGATGTATAAGCCAATGCGATGAAATCACCTGATTATAATCAATGCCGGCCGGCCCGATACACGGCTGTAATTCAATTCAAAAAAAGATAAGAAAATTGTTGACATCTATAACGCAATGCGTCATAATGAGTCCAGGTTTGCGATGCACAATGAATTGATCGTAACCCGACACCAATCTTAAATTATTCTTTAGGAGGTAATTACCCATGAATACTACAGACGTTTCCGTTGAAATCATCGCTTCCGCAGAATCTCCTTATTTCGTTATCAGAACAGTCAGGA
>JADFXY010000242.1:499-6459 GCA_015233355.1 Deltaproteobacteria bacterium
GCAACAGTGAAGGATTGCCACGAAAAATACCTGCAAAAAAGGCTTGATTCCGGCAAAGACTTCATTGAGGCCAGAGTCAAGAAGATAACCGACCTGACTGACAAGGCAGTGCAAACGATTCAGGGCGTCAAGAAAGACGCCGTTGATGCGGCTGAAAAGGCTATCGAATCAGGGAAGGATTTCTTTAAGAAGCTTCCCTGTTATCAAAAGCTGGAAGATAAAGTCAAAAGCGGACTGGGAAACATCTCTCACCTGATCAACTTACCCAATAAACAAGACATCGACCGGCTGAATGCCGCGGTTGAAGTCCTCAACAACAAGGTGGATGCACTTAACAAAAAACATGTCGGATAGCCAAGATCAAAAGGTCTGATTGATCCTCCGGCGGACAGGCCGGATTTCATCTTAAAACCATGGCCAAAATATAACCTAATTCTCCTGAAGCCTGTTTCAGGTCTTATTATCAAGTGAGGAAGCTATGCGCCAGATACGAAAATATCCCAACCGAAAAATGTACGATACTTCTGAAAAGAAGTACGTCACCTTAGATCAGGTGGCCGAGCTGATCAGGGCCGGCGAAGAAGTCAGAATAGTAGACAGCAAGACCGGTGATGACCTGACATCGGCGACTGTCTCCCAGATACTGGCCCGCGAAAAAAATACGAACCATGAAGAAGTTCCGCCGGGCTTGCTGATTGGTCTACTCCAAAAAGGCCGAGGCGCCGTTAGTGAATACACCAAGAAGTACTTTTCCCTGTGGCAGGGCGCGGTGACCATGGCCGAAGACGAGATTGACAAGGTAGTCGGCCGGCTGGTCAAAGACAAAGAGATATCCGAGTCGGAAGGTAAGACCTTGAAGGAAGACATTCTTGACCAAGCGGCGGGATTAAAGAAATGGATCGGAGATAAGATCGACCAACGGATAAGTGAAGTCTTCGGCAAAATGAACCTGGCCAGCCGAGATCAGATCACAGAACTCACGAAAAAGATCGAAGCATTGACGGCATTAGTCGAAGAATTGGAAAAACCGCGGGCCGGGTCAGCTAAAGACTCCAGCCTCCAGACGGTACATCTGGATTCGGACGAGTTGGATGATCAGACAGACGACCTCCCGGAACGCCGGACAGCTCAGATTTAAGGTTGGGCCATCTCGACATCACCTTTCGGCCCTCTGTGGCACCCCCCACTTGATCGCCTCAACTTGCGCAACCGGCCATGGTTGAGCACTTTCCAACAAAGGGTAACCGGATGCAGAGAACCAGCCGTCTCTGTGTCCGGTCCGTCCAGCGGTTCAGTTATTCCAGCAAAAGAGTTTCTTTGATGTAATCCGAAATTGGGCAAAAAGAATCGGCGCAGAGACACCGGACTTGGATTGTTTCCGTCCTGGTGACCCCGCGCCGAATGTGATAAACATGGGAAATGGGGCAGCGGTTAGATATTGCCGGCCATAATCAAACCAAAGACCATGGCAAACAAGGCAAAGCTTTCAACAATACCAACTGCGGCAAAGCACTTTCCAAAGATTTCAGGCTTTTTGGATGAAGCGAGAATACCCGTGGCGGCAACTTTACCTTGGAAAATAGCGGAGACCATAATACCCAAGCCGCAGAACAGACCGATTCCAAACAGAGCCAGGCCGGCTTCGGCTTTGACTTTACCTAAAAGAACGAACATTAAAACGACACCGTAAATCGTCTGGGAAGACGGAGCAGCGGAAATACCGATAAACTTTCCGTGACCTTCTTCAACCTTAGCCATAACCCCGTGAGAAGCTGCACCAGCCACACTACAACCGATCGAGCTTCCAATAGCAGGAAGACCAACTGCACATGCACAACCAGCAAATCCAAGTAGAGACCAAATATCCATGCCTTTTTCTCCTATCCTTTTCTTTAATTTCTAGTCTTAATTTGTCGGAAGGGTTTAAACGGTAACCCATCTCCTCCAAAGCTCCACCGATACCATTCGAGAAAATTCAACCTGAGTCCATGAATGACGCCACCCATGATACCTAACAACAGGTTAACCGCGTGTCCAGCCAGCAGGATCAATGCTGCAAAAACATATCCTGCATACGGCACGCTTTTCGCGATGTCTGCGGCCAGCATGTTGAAGGTCTGGGACATGTACACCGTGGCAATGCCCAGGGCGAAAAGCCGCAGATAGGACAGTACGTCCGAAAAAACCTGCACGACGCCCAACATGCCGTTAAGTCCCCCCTGGCCGTAATCACCATCAATCGGCCCGAGGCCATGAATGCCCTGAACCCCACGGTGATCAACCAACTAGAACAGGCGGTGGACACGGCCGAAGCCAATGCCCAGGTCGCCGCAATTGTCCTCCAGGGCGCGGGTAAAGCCTTTGTGGCTGGGGCGGATATTTCATTTTTCGTTAAGAATATCAAAAACAACCGGGTTGACGACATCGTAACTTTTGCCGCCCATGGTCAACAAGTCTTGAACAAGCTTGATGATTCTAAAAAACGGGTCATAGTCAAACTCGATGGCTTGTCGTTAGGTGGAGGATCAGAGCTGGCTCTGGCCGCGGATATCATCGTGGCCACACCGAATGGCAGCCTGGGTTTCCCGGAAACGGGCATCGGCATTTTTCCCGGCCTGGGTGGAACGCAACGCACCGCCTGGTATCTCGGTCCGGAGTTGGCCAGATATCTGGTCCTGACCGGGCAGGTGCTGGACGCGAAATCGGCCCATGATATCGGGTTGGTGGAGTATCTTTGCGCACCGGCGGAGATAGACGTTAAGATCAAAGAATTGGCCACGGCCGAAAACGTGGTGACCAAGCTGAATCGCGCCCCGGTTACCCTGCCGCCCAAATTTGCCCGGATGAAAGAATTATTTTCAGATGCCAATATAGATAAAATGTTAACCGGTCAAGGATTGGATCCAGGAGACGAACTCGCGGCCAAGGCGGCTAAGACGATATCCTTTAAAGCTCCCCTGGCCGTCAAAAAGGTGGTTCAAATCATTGATGATGGGTTAAAACTGCCCGATCTGAAGCAACGTCTTCAGCTAGAAATAGATAACTTAACATATATCTTCTCCACCGCCGACGCCTTTGAAGGATTGTCTACGGCCGGCCGAAAAAAACCCAGCTTCACGGGTAAGTAGGTCACTAACTGGTCGTCGGTCGGTTTTCAGCACTCGGCAAAGGGAGCAACAGCCTATTCGTCCCGGGGTCATAGGCAACGTGACGAATAGGATCTACCGACATTTTTCTCCAGCCGAAAGCCGCGGCTGAGGATTGGCCGCCGACGATCTCTTCCTTCCCCTCCTATTCTGATCATCCAACTTCCGCCGCTATCAATCATTAATTCCGGACTAACGAATCCGGAGTTGCCATCCCGCTACTTTTCTGGTATCATATTTCCGAGTTAAACCCTTTTGATCAACCAGTCCGAATGATTGCATCTCTGTTGTTCAGACTGGCCGGGGGGACCGGGCCAGCCTGGATCAGACAGACACAAATGAAGCAAAACGGAGAATGAATCAAGACTATGACATCTCAGCCCCCGTCAATCTACTATTCCACCCTGGACACCCCCATCGGCCGTATCTTCATCGGTTCCACAGACCAGGGAGTATGCGAGATCAGCCTGGACGCATCCGGGTGGGATGATTTCACCGATAAATTACATAAATCCTCCGGGGCTCCGGCGATTCATCCAGCCGGGCCCAGACATGACGACGTCAGGCGACAACTCTCCGAATATTTTTCCAGGCAAAGGCGAGTGTTCGAGATTGCCTTGGATGTCACCGGAACCGCCTTCCAGAAGCGGGTCTGGCGGGCCCTGACCACCATACCCTACGGAGAAACCTGGTCCTACCGGCAGGTGGCCGCGGTTTGTGGTCAACCCCAAGCCTTCCGGGCCGTCGGCCAGGCCAATCGGGTTAATCCGGTGCCGATTGTCGTCCCTTGCCACCGCGTTATCGGGGCCAACGGCACCCTGACCGGTTACGCCGGCGGCCTGGAGATTAAAAAAGCTTTGCTGGCCTTAGAAGGAGTGACGAGCAACAAGGAACCAGAAACAAGTAACCAGAAACGAGCAACCGGTAATGAATGATCTGAAATCAAAAAAAGTTCAACTGACAGCTAACGCCAGGGTGGTGTTGGAAAGGCGCTATCTCAAGAAGGATGAGCATGGCCGGGCCATGGAAGATCCGGAAGATATGTTCCTCCGGGTAGCCCAGACCGTGGCTCAAGCAGACAGCCTTTATGATCCCAAAGCCGATGTGGGCGCCGTCACGGAAAAATTTTATAATCTGATGACCGATCTGGTGTTCATCCCCAACTCGCCCACCTTAATGAATGCCGGCCGGGCTTTGGGCCAGTTATCCGCCTGCTTCGTCTTGCCGGTGGACGATTCCATCGACAGCATTTTCGAAGCCATCAAGAATACGGCCATCATCCACAAAAGCGGCGGGGGCACCGGTTTTTCCTTTTCCCGCATCCGGCCCAAAAGCGACCCGGTCAAATCAACCACCGGCATCTCCAGCGGCCCTATATCCTTCATGACCGTGTTTGATGTGGCCACCGAGACGATCAAGCAAGGCGGCACCCGGCGGGGCGCCAACATCGGCCTGCTCCGGGTCGATCATCCGAATATCCTAGACTTTATCCATGCCAAATCATCCACCGACCGGCTCAATAATTTTAACCTCTCAGTCCTGATTACCGATGAGTTCATGGATGCGGTCCACAAAGGCGCCTCCTTTGAGCTGGTTAGCCCCAGGACTAAAGCTGTGGTCAAAGCCCTGCCGGCGGTAGAAATATTTAACCATCTGGTCAGCGCCGCGTGGGAAACCGGTGAACCGGGCGTAGTCTTCGTTGATACGGTGAACCGAAAAAACTTCACCCCCCAGTTGGGTGAGATCGAGGCCACCAATCCCTGTGGCGAGCAACCTTTGTTGCCCTATGAATCCTGCAATCTGGGTTCGATCAACCTGGCCGGGATGGTCACACCGACAGGTCGGATCGACTATCCCCGGCTGGAAGAGACGATCAAAACGGCCGTCCATTTTTTAGACAACGTCATCGACGTGAATCAATTCCCCCTTCCCCAAATCGAAAAGATGACCAAAGAAACGCGCAAAATCGGTCTCGGGGTGATGGGCTTTGCCGACATGCTCATCCAACTGGGTATCCCTTACGACTCAGACCAGGCGGCTAAGATATCCGGCGAGATAATGGGATTTATGTCCGCCCAGGCGCGTCAGGCTTCAGCCGAGTTGGGACGCATCCGGGGCAATTTTCCGGCTTTTCAGGGGAGCACCCATCCCCGTAACGGCTTCGAATATATGCGCAACGCCACCACTACCACCATTGCCCCGACCGGGACCATCAGCATCATTGCCGGATGTTCCAGCGGCATAGAACCATTGTTCGCCATCAGCTTTTTCCGCCGGGTATTGGACGATGACCGGCTCCTGGAGGTCAATCCCCAATTTGCCCAGCGAGCCAATCAGATGGGGTTTTATTCTCAAGAATTGATGGAAAATATCGCCCGGTCTGGCTCCATCAGAAACTTGGCCGGGATACCAGACGAAATCAAACGGGTGTTTGTCACTTCCCATGATGTCAGCCCGGAATGGCATATCAAGATTCAAGCGGCATTTCAAAAGCATACGGATAATGCCGTGTCAAAAACGATCAATTTCCCGGCTGCGGCCACTTTAGAGGATGTGGAAAAGGCATTTTTTATGGCCCACCGCTCCGGATGCAAAGGCGTAACCATATATCGCTATGGCTCCAGGCCCCACCAGGTCCTCAATATCGGCGACCGCAAAGCGGAAGATTCGATTACCCCGCGCGCCCGACCGGTCCGGACCCGAGGCGCCACGGAGCGCATCATCACCGGGTGCGGCAAACTATACGTCACGGTCAACACTGATGACTACGGCGTTTGCGAGGTCTTCGCCCAGATGGGCAAAACCGGCGGCTGT
>JADFXY010000242.1:6527-6997 GCA_015233355.1 Deltaproteobacteria bacterium
AAACAACTCTTAAATATCCGGTGCCCTTCCCCCACCTGGAACAATGGCCAACAGGTGCTGTCTTGTTCCGATGCCATCGCCAAGGTACTGAAGAGTTATGTCAACTCCGATATCGAAGATTCCGACGATCTGCCCAATTTCTGCCCGGATTGTGGGTGTAAAGTTGAGCATGAGGGCGGGTGCCTATCCTGCCGCTCTTGTGGCTATTCCCGATGCAGTTAGCGCGGCCCGGCTTCCTCCGGATAATCTTATTTTCCGGTCAGTTGTCCCGCATGTTTCTTAATGATATTATCAGGACGTCATCCGAATAACCTGTATTAACCTGAGTTCGACGAGGATGCTAAGCGATTATCATCAAGGGCCATGATTCAATCCGCAGATTGCACCGATTTGCGCAGATTAGGGCCAAAATAGATCTTTGGGTCTTTTCCATCTGCGTTAATCTGCGAAATCTGCGGATATATTTCTGG
>JADFXY010000243.1:0-6991 GCA_015233355.1 Deltaproteobacteria bacterium
CCCATTTGGAGAAGAGCGAACCGATGAGCCGCCCCATGTAGGCATGGCTGTGGTCGAAGTTGACTCCCCAGTCGCCCACCGTCCGGTTGTGCATGGTGGCCAGAAAATGGGCCAGAGCCGTAAGCTTGCGGTATAGCCGCTCGCGTCTGTCCTGGTGCATGGCCTCGTCGATCACCGTTCCCAGTAGGTCGCCTTCCAGAAATTCCATCAGCAGCACGTTGTTTAGGGCCGGGTTGAAGCCCAAGGGCTTGACCACATAATGGGGCGGCGAATCGAACCCCAGGCAGCGCAGGTAGACCAGGTTGCTGAATTCGATCTCCCCAGTTTTCGCCGGCTGGGCGGAGATGCTTTTTGGGGGATAAAATTTGCCTACGAACCGCACGTTGCTGTATTTTTCCTCATAGAGGTAGACGTTTCGTGAACATGCTGACTGGAAGACGCGAAACTCCACGTGCTCCGGCCCGACACCAAGCTGGGAAACGATGTGATCCCGCAGGTATCTGTGCAGAGGATCATGATGGTCAAGATGTCCTAGAGACCTGCCTATCATCGTCATGCTCCGGGTATTGTAATGAAAGTGGTCCGATGCCGCCCGCCCCATGGCAGAGCAGAACCAACGGTATGCCGGGGTGTGGGGAGCATATCATAGATTGTAACACACAAGGTGGGGAAGACGGACACAGCCTTATTAATCCTTGGGTGTGGCGTGGAGAGGCGCCTGGCTCCGGATTACGGTCAATTAATCCGGCCTTGGGGGTAGTCGGTAGGCTAACGGGGTGCTTTTATCCTCGGGTGATATACATTTATTCCGACGACCTTAGCATACTTTCCGACATAAAATTGTAACATCCATCGGTGATGCTGTCAAGTACATTTACGCGCCGGCTGTTTGGCAGGTGATGACTTTTGCCAATGCCGAAATTTAGTGGTAAATTGCGATGGGCTCCTCATACCTGGGCCGGCCGTCGTCGAAATCATTCATAACAAATGGTCCGGAATCAGGTATATTAGGTTTTCTTAAACCAGGATAGGGAGCCAATACTGTTGAATTAGCGCAACGACGCTAAGATTTCTCGCTTCGCTCGAAATGACAGGGAAGTGGATCATCTGGAATAACGATGTAAATTTGTCATTCCGAACGAATGTGAGGAATCTTATCACATCCGACCATGGTTAAACCATGCCTTAATTCAACAGCATTGGTGATCAGCGGCCGGCCAATCATTGGCTTAAAACGGCCTGGTTGTACGGCGTCGAACCATTGAATTAAGAACCGGATAAAACAACCCCGAGAAATAGGGATACTCCGATGGCTATGTCCATGATTACCCAAATGAATATTCTGTGGAAGGGCGGTTGGTCCATCTGCCCTTCAGATTCAAGGGTGTGGCGCAATAATGTCACCTTTGCTTCCATTACCACACACTCGGCCTGGATCCGGCCGGCCTTCGAGTTTGTCCCGGCCAGGCCGAATTCGTGGGTGATTTGGACAATCCCCATAAACAGGCCGCGCAGTTGATCCCTAAAGAAATCGGAGTTGACCAACTCCCGGAAATACTTTTTAGGCCACGCCCCCGGCCGGCATTAGAGCCGCGCCCACCCGGCCGGCCGGGCATTCGGCCTGGGCGATCAGATTCACCGGATTCTCCTCGTGCATCATCCCGTCCGTCATGCGGAGGAGACGCCGGGCGTATCGGGCACATTCAATATTGTGGGTGACCATGATCACGGTCATGCCCTGTTCATTCAACTGACGCAGCAGGTCCATAATTTCAGCCCCGGTCTTGCTGTCTAAATTGCCGGTCGGCTCGTCGGCCAGAAGCATAGGCGGTTGATTGACAATGGCCCGGGCAATGGCCACCCTTTCCTGTTCGCCCCCCGAAATCTGACTGGGCAAGCGATCGGCTTTTTTGCTCAAGCCCACCCGGCCCAAGGCATCCAAGGCCAGGGCCCGTTTCTGACTGCTCTTAATGTTGAGGGTAGTCAGGGGCAACATGACGTTTTCCACCACCGTGAGATATGGTATCAGGTTGAAACTCTGAAAGATGAACCCCACGAATTCACGTCTAAAATCGGCCCGTTGTTCCTGTTTCAGGCCGTAAACGTCGATGTCTTCCACCAGAAACTTGCCCGACGAAGGTGTATTTAACGCACCCATGATGGACAGCATGGTTGATTTACCTGATCCCGACTCACCCATAATGGAAATAAAATCGCCGGACTCAAGCCCAAAACTGACGCCACGCAGGGCGGTTACGGCTGCCTCGCCTTGGCCGTAGACCTTCATCAGGTTTTCCGCCTTTATATAACTCATGTGTACCTCCCAGGCCGTTCAGGCCGGAATGACATGCCTAAAATCACATTGACCCGCTCTGCAGCCGGTTCTTAACCGAATCCTAAATTGAGCGCAGAGCCTCGTTGGGATCCAGCCGCGCCGCCAACATGGCCGGATAAATACTGGACACGATGCCGATGAGCACGGCCAGGGTAAAAGCCCCCGCGGCCAGTTGCGGATCAAAAGGCACCAGGACATCCCCCTGGCTCAAGAATTTGACGGCGATCTTAGTTGCCCCCAACCCAATCAGGTAACCGAAGATCCCGGCCACGGCTGAAATCGTCCCAGCCTCCAGCAAGACTATCCGGATAACGTGGCTCCGCCTGAATCCGATGGCCCGCCAGATCCCGATTTCACCGGTCCGCTCCCGGACACTGCCCATCATGCTGACTAAGACCATCAACCCGCCGACCAGGAGGACAATAATCGACACGGCATAGGAAAACTTCAAGAAATGCTGGAGGGTTTCCATGCGGCTCTTAACCACCTGTTGAATGGCCATCACCTTGGCCCCAGGTAACGCCCCGGAGATCTGCCGGACCATATCGTCGATGGGGCAGGCGTTGCACAAGGCGGCCACTTCGGCCATGGAAATCCGCCCTTGCTTGCCGAATATTGTCTGGGCCGTATCCAGCCTGGTGAAGACTAGCTGGTCATCCTGGGAGCCGGTGGATTCGAGGATTCCGGAGACGGTCAGGTCCCGATTGTTCACCTTGAGAGGGCTGCCTATCTTAAGATTCAAGACCCTGGCCGCGTCCGTCCCCAGTAGTATGCCGTTGTCACCAGGGCTGCTTCCCTGAACCTTCCACCAGGGTTTCAAAATCTTGGAGGCCTGGAAGTCGATCCCGGCCAGCAGGACCCGGTGGCCGGCCACCTCAATTACGCCTAAGACCATGGGGCCGACGGCCGCGACATTGGCCGCGTTCTTAATGGTCTTGATCCGGGCCAGGTCCTTTTCCTGAATCTCCTGCATTTCAAAGGATACGCCACCCACCGAAAGTCCGCCGTAAGTCAGAGATAAGCTTTCAGTCTTGGGGACGATCAAGATATTGGCTCCGTACTTTTCCAGTTTATGGTTGATATCATGGGTCATGGCTTGAATCAGACTGATCAAGGTGACCATGGTGGCCACACCGATCAAAATCCCGGCCAGGATAAACCCGGCCTTGGCCTTACGACGCCGCAGATTCTTAAAGGCGATATCTTTTAACGTCATAGCTTAACCCCTTTTGGAGAAGTCGAAGTATTTCTTCCCGGAGAGAATATCGTTGATGGTAATGACCACATCGGAACCGACCACCTGGCGATGCAGGGCGGAGGGGTTGCAGCCTCCAGTGACATCATTGACCTTGGTGGAGGGAAAATGCCGGCCGCAATTCCGGCAAACCATATCATTACCCTCTTGATAGTACCCTTTACCTGCGGGCCAGCAGACGTCACAGGCATCAAAGGCGGCCCGGATGACGCCATCGGAACTTTTTATAACAAAATACTTGATGACCAGGCCGTCAGGGGTTTTGTACTCAAAAAACTTGGCCTTTCCGTCATTGAACATGGCCGCCGGATAAGATACCTTCGGGGCCGCGGCATCTGCCACCTGAGCCGAAGCAGGAGCCCCGGCCGGACCGACTTCAGGCTGGGCCACCGGCATAGCCTCAAATTTAGGACCCGACCCGGTTGTCGCCTGGTTAACAGGTTGTTCCGTCTTATTAAATGAGTACAATAATCCGGCCCCAATAAACGCCACAGCGCAAGCCAGGAAAATGATCAAGGGAACACGATTCTTTTTTCCCGTGCCCAATACCGCAGTTTTTTTATCCATGGTCGGATCAACGGCCGATTTGCTGACTTTTGAGGACATGATAATCTCCTTTGATATCTTTAAGTTATTTCAAAATGATTCAGGCCGGCGTCCCAATGTTGTTGAATCAATGCACGGCCTGGCCATCTTCGGATGTTATAAGATTCTTCACATTCGTTCGGAATGACAAATTTACATCGTCATTCCAGATGGTCCACGTCTCTGTCATTTCGGTGCGAGGCTTCCCTGTCGTTTCGAGCGAAGCGAGAAATCTTAACGTCGCACCCTAAATTCAAGAGCATTGGGTGGACATCCCAACTCGTCCAGACCAGAATACCCCAGTGGCAGGCAAGTAGACCTCATAGGGTAGACAAGTCTGGCCGACCGACGCAGCATCGCATTCAAATAAACGGCAATTACAGCAAGTTAAACTTGTCAGACGAAAGGACGAGATAGGGCTTTAACAAAGTAAGGCGGAGCCTAGAAGATAGAGAGGGGGTGAAATAGGAGGACTACCACTCCGGGTTTGGGCTACCTGGATGTTGGTGGTGATACAACCGGGTGCAGGATCTGTTCCGGTCAGAGCCGGAATGATCCGGCCTAAATCCATCGATTCAGATGCGGGAAACTCGGCGTACAGTTCTTGTTGCCCGGCCTGGCATGCGCACCGACAAGTCCAATTAGATGAGCCGGATTTGGAGTCAGCCATAATCCCGGACATGGGCGCGGCTTTACCGGCCTTCCGGCAACATGGAGGAAGAGAATCCATCTTACCGCCCGTATCGCCCGACCCGCCTGTATCTCCCGACCCCAAAGACCGGAGATACCTGGTGCAGCAACAGGTCTGGGCCGGTAATGCCCCCAGGCCCAATAAGCAGAGGCTGATCACCAGGCAAATGGCCCTGTAATAGATTGGTCGCGTCGTCATGGCAGCTCACTGGTCTCCAAAGTTTAGATAGTGTAATGGTAAGCATGATCAATCGGCAAGTCAAGAAAAATATCTGAAGCGTTCCCAGGGCCGGATATAACACCGAGAGTTTGTTCAATATTAAGCGATAGCGAAGCCTGCCTCAGGCGCTTTTATCCACCAGTAATCCGGCGCCTCGCTCCAGCTTGATCAACCAATGGCACACCGTCCCGACCGAGCAATCCCGCCAATCCGTTATTTCTTTGACCAGTTTCCGGCCCGAACTGTGGTCGTTAATCTCAATAGACATTTTTCCCTGGTGATCAATCAAGTTAACCGTGACCGGACGATGGACTTTATGAAAATAGGCATTGATCCTGGTGACGATATCCAAAATGACTTCACGGTCCAACGGTAGGTCGGCCATTTTGACCGGTTCTTCCCCGTGTTCCTTCTCTTCCTTGGCGGCCTCCCGGTCTCGTTGTTCCTTTTTGGAAAAGTCAAATTTCTTCCCCTGATCATCCCGCCCTTTCTTGCGCATGACCTGGAAATTATTTTGGATTGGTTCAGCAATCGGCACGAGGTCCGAAATATGTTGATCCATAGCCCCTTTTCCTTATAGGCACGAGACGGTGTTTAGTGTGGCCTCTTTAATAGAGATATCGGCCTAAATTCAATCAGCTTGAGATACTATCGTGATCATTCGGAGCATGTCTCCAACATTTTAAAAAAACACATTCGGCCGGGAAAAGCTATTCAATTGTGAAGAGAGGGGGCTTATCCAGCCTACCTGCGGTTATGTTTTTCTAACCGGTCGGCCGGTCATCCAAACCCAGGGCCAGAAGGACCAGTTCGTTCAGATCCAGCACCTTAATCGAGTCTTCCAATCCGGCGGTCTTTCGGGCATCCTCCAGCATGATCAGGCAATAGGGGCAGGCGGTAATCACCACATCGGCCCCGGTGGCAGCCGCCTCTCGAATTCTGACCTCCGAAATCTTTGTCTCGGATGACAACTCTTGCCACATCCGACCGCCCCCACCCCCGCAGCAGAGACTATTGGGGCCGTAGTGGATCATCTCCTTGAGCGTTACTCCTGGGATTGCCCTGATCACCTGTCTGGGGTCATCATAGATCCCGTTATGCCGGCCCAGATAGCAGGGATCATGATAAGTGACGGTCATGTTCAGCGGCTGAGGAAAGGACAACCGCCCGGCCCGGGTCAGCTCGGCCAGGACCCGGCTATAATGGCTTACCGAAAAATCCACCCGGCTCTCTTCCGGCAATGATTCTTGGAACAGCGGATATTCATTCTTGAAGGTATGAAAGCAATGGGGGGATGATGTGACGACCTTGGATATCTCATGCTTCCGGAACAGGGCCAGGGTGTCTTCACCCAGCGTTTCAAACAAGCCCTCCTCACCCAGGCGCCGGGCAATGTCACCGCAACATGTTTCCTTTTTGCCCAGCGTCCCAAAGGACACTCCGGTGTGGATCAAGATCCGGCTGAAGGCCCTGGCTATCTCCTGGGCCCGGAGATCAATGGAGGTGGTGCAGCCGACAAAATAGCACCAGTCCGCCCGGCCGTTCTTGGTCAGGTCGGGAATAGTCAAGTCTCCCATCCACTTATCCCGTTTCTTCTTGGATGACTCCCAGGGGTTATAATACTTCAACAGGTTTTCCAGCGCCCTGGTCACTAAAGGCGGCGCCGACCGGCCATCTTCCAGAATTCTAATCCGGACTTCCCGGACCAGGTCCAGGGGTGCGGCATAAATCGGACAAACCTCCAGGCAGGCGCGGCAAGTGGTGCAGTACCACGACAGGCCGGGGCTAATGACAGGGGTCTCGGACAGCCGCTTGACGGCCCGTTGTTGAAAAAAAGGGACCCGATTGATCAGGCGGCCTTTCAACGTGGTGTCAGTCTTTCCGGCGGCCACAAAATCCCGCGGGG
>JADFXY010000244.1:0-6990 GCA_015233355.1 Deltaproteobacteria bacterium
GGTGAGTCCATCCCGTAGCGACAGATTTTCCAAGTATTCAATGTCTCGACCAATTTGTTTGACTGCCGGACGAAAGATGAACAACGCTTCCATGACCAGTACCAGCAGGATGGCCGCGGTCAAGATCAGGCCGATATAACGCAACATTGTCACGCGTTGATGTGACTCCCAATCGTAGCGAAAGACGATTTTTTCCATTTTATCGGCAAATTCGCGTTCATGGGATAAAATGGCGGCCACCTGATCGGAAGGAATGATTTTTTCATGGCTGTTCTTAATGGCTCCAAGGAGTTTAATAGAGGCGCGCACGATGGCCAGGCGGCTGGACTCCAGATCTGCAAAAAGCGCCTGCATCTCCTGGCTGTTATCACCATTCAACCCCAGGGCAGTGTCCCCATTCAGCAGTCCTTCGTGAACCCGATTAAATTCCTTCAAATCTGTTCTTAACCTGAAAGCCGCCTTATCCAGCATAGATCTGTTCGGGGCCACCTCGATGGCCAGGGACTGGCGGCAGACAGCCTGAAAAAGCATCCGTTGCCGCCCCGCCAAATTTATGGTCCTTGAATCATTTTCTTGATAAAAAATAGTATATTGGACTACAACCTGGCCGACCATAAGCAATGCTGCGACGATAGCCAGGGCTACCACATATCTTGCAGTTAAGGTGTGGGGCGTCGACGCATCACTGCCAGTAAACTTGCTAAAATCAGGCTCATCGGAAACGGGATTCATGATAACTATAGTCTTTCTTAACCGTCTACCCTGCCGGCAACGGCTCGTGTGCGTCTGATTTACCCGGATAGATGATGACAAAACGGAACTGGGGAAAAAGACGAGGTAACCGCATCAACTTAAAGATCATGACTCCGATGGCTACGCGGTCTATCCAGGAGGACATGGGCCAGCCAAAATGAACCGTTATTTTCCGGTCTGATAATTCGTATTCCACCACTTTGAGCAAAGCCACTATACGTTGGTAGAGTCCAATCTTGACAAGCGGAAAACGATAGTGATTGGAAACCAGTTTAGGTGGGATGCCTTGGCGGGGGGAGTAAAAAGTGACATAGACCTCATTATCCTTAACCTTATCTGGTTCTACTTCCATGGGGCGTCTAAAAATAAGAGATGACTCTTGATCCAAGGACTGGGCCAGGCTGATGATCATCTCCATTTCGGAATCGGCCTTGGCGATCTCTTGACGTTCCGGGGCCCTTTTCCGGGCAACCAGGAATCCGGCCACCAAGACCACCCCTGAGACAATCGCCCACATCAGTGTGCCATGGGGCTTGGCCAGGGCCAGAAAAATGAAACAACTGATCAAGATGATGAAGATAATTAAGGTGCCCAGACGGCTGGTCGAGTAATGAGTGACTTCCTTTGTCCCCATGAAATAGCGGTAAATAAACAACGACCCAATATTGATACAAAAACTGGCGACCAGGCCAATAGCATACATATCAGCCAGGATCATTTGGCTGCCTTGCGTAATAAAGATGATGGAGGTAAACACGGCGGCATTAATCAAGTGGATCCGGTACAGAGACTGGCGCCGGTTAGTGGCGATCAGCCAGTTGAATCCATAGCGGTGAGCCACTCTTTCCAATAACTCGCTGGAGGCCACAAAGGCGGTGTTGACTGCCATAATCAGGACGAAACTGGCCAGGGCCGCCACCACCACGCCAAATGGGACGCCGTTTATGATGGTGGCATAATGGGTAATCAAGTCTCCTTCGTGCTCTTTGTAATTCATTGGAGACGACAAAGCCAAAGCAGCCACCACAGGCGTCACTATGCCGACTGTGAGGGCCAGGAATACGTAGGCCTTCTTGATTTCCCGCCAGTTGCGCACCAGCCCGGCGGTCTGGAGAACCGATTCCACGCCGGAATAAGCCAGGATACAAAAGGCGACGTGGGAAATGAAATTGCCGTACCCTTGCGTCCACGACCCTCCGCTCAAGCTGGTCTTGGTATCAGCCATGGACGATTTCAACCGGACCACAGCCTCACCATCGAGCGACATGACCCCTGAGGTGATCAAATTCAGAAACACCACTGCGGCCAAAATGAAAATCATAAACGTAAAACCGGCATTTTCTTTGATACCCAAAATATTTAGGCCGGCAATGCCCCAGATGATGGCCAGGACCAGACCGATGGTCAGGGAATGGGATTGGGCCAGCCCTGGAAAAAACGAAATGCTGTTAAGGACAGCACTTACCGCTGAAATACATGCGGTTAAGATATAGTCCACCATTATGGAAGATACGGCCACAAAGGACACCATTGGCCCTAACACCAAATAGGAGAAGGAATAGACACCTCCTCCGATGATCTGGTGGTATTCCAGTATCTCGGATATCTCAACCATGCGGGTGGACAGGTATTGAATAAACAGCGAGGTGAAAGCGACGAAGAAGATGGTCGAGGGACCAATAAATCGGTAAGCTTCAGCCGGGGCGTAAAATACTGATGATAGAGCGTCCATCAGGGTCAGCACGGCGATGGACAACCAGGTCAGCCACCACCGGCCGCCATGGTAGTAAGAAACCAGCCCCGGTTTTCTCAACACAAAAATGAACAAGCCGATGAGGCCCAGATTAAGTGCAATCAGAACCGTAGGTTTCATATATCAGCTTTCTACACCTGTTGAAAAAACATAGTCTTTCACCATTCCGACATCTTTTGCCTTTGTCTGGAAATACGGTGGATCCTCATTAAGATTGACGTCCGGCCTGGCGAATCTTGCCGGCCCGAGGCTTGGGTTTCACTTTTTGGTAGGTGAGCCTGGCCGTCTTCGTTCTTTTCTGAATGCTCACCGTCCGATTCTTAGACTTAAGCCGCTGGGTGGAGACTTGAATATTCTTGCCCCGTTTTTTGGCCGCCAGGGAGACCCGGTTAGGTCCGGACCGGCGAGAGAGGATTTGCCTCTTTTTGGCTCGGCTACCGGCGGACTTCAGCCCGATTGGCCGGGGTCCATCCGGGATGGTCAAGGCTGCCATTGAGCCGGGTTCATCAATTGTCACATTTTTCCATTTATTTTCCGGCGGGGCTGACTGGGCGTTAGCCGAAGAGACATCCGCGGCGCCCAGAAATTTGGTGTAAAAATAGAATTTTTTGAGATAAACCAGGGTTTCGGGGAGAATACTGCAAAAGCTTTGCTGGTAATCTTTATCGTTTGGAGCGCAGGTGTAATGCCGGTCCATCCAGGTTTGGCCCAACTGCTGAATACTCCGATTCACCCGCCCCGGACCGGTGTTGTAAGACGCGGCCATAAAGGGATGCATCTTAGCCGGATTATTGGCCAGCCATTGCCGCTTGATCTGTTGGTTGCGTTCCTGGTCAGAGGTAAAAATTAGTTTTTCCAGGTCATAATCCAAAAGCATGGCCTGGGCCTTGATGGCCGTCAGATGATCCAGGGCCCCCGGATCAAATGGCCGGGTTACGACATGTGGATAGAACCTTCTCATATCGTCCCAGCTTGGCCGGGTAAATTGGGCCAGTCCCCAGGCCCCGGCATGACTCCGCCGGAATCTGTAGGTGTCTTTAGCGTTGGCGCCCAACAGAACGAGCGTCCGGTGCATGAGATTAATCCGCTCTAGCTGGCTGTTCTGCTGCTGAAAGGCGAAGGGGTCCACATGTTCAATCATCAGAATCTCGAAAACCAATTCCGCCGGCACCACTCGCGTCACCAATAAATTGGGAAAGGCCAAAGAATGGATCTGGTTCCGATCCAGCTCGGCATAGGCCTGGTTTATCACTCCATCAAGGTATTTCACGCCTTCCCGGACCAGTTCCCGGCAAGCTATTTCTTGGGAGAACGGGGTGTAAACAAACTGGATGATGTCGTCCCCTTCTCTCATGGGGCGCTTAATGGCCAGGCAGGCGTACCGGGAAGGACCGGAAACGGTGTAATCAGAGTTTATTCCGTTGGTTTTCCGCTTGGTCACAGTTATCCGCGAGTCAGGAACCTGAACGCCCGTTTCCCGGATCTCCCCGCCGGGGTCTTCCCAGAAAGATAATAGAAATATCTTCCTGGCGTTTAAATCCAGGACAGCCATCCTGATTTGCTTCCCAGTGATTAGAGAGCCGTGTTGCTGGTACTGGCAGACCGGAGCAAGGGCCGCCAGACGTCGAGCTTCATGAACCTTGGTGATGAAGTCCGCGCCCAGATAGGGCAATCCGCTTTCCGAGGCATAGAGGCGGGCGGTACTGATTCCGGCCTCTGCCGGAAGGGCCCCAAGGAAAAGAAGGAAAAGAACCGTGAATGAGGCCCGAAATGCAGTAACTAGCCAACCTTTGTTAATAAATGACATATAGACCATCCTTTTGTTTCTTTCAATCAATCACATCTACCACAGTATTTTGGTCTTTTCAATACCGAACACAGTCCTCGGACTAAGACTGCGGCGGAGTCTCTAAAATAAGAATAGCGCAAACGACGCTGAGACCATCCCAGGGGAACCTGATGGTTTCGGTTGTCTTTTACGCTGAGCCATTAACGCTGCTTATGCCAGATGCTATTTTTAATCGGCGCTATTTTAGATTATCGGTAAGCGTCTTTTCTGTAAGAGATGCTTTCCACCAAGGCAACAGAGATGATATCCTGCCTTAATGTAAAAATAATGCGGAGTTGTCCGGTTTTAATCCGGTAGCTGCCTTTAAGCTTTCCCTTAATGGGTTTGAGGTCAATATTGCTATGCTCAATTCTCATGATTTCTTTAACGGCGGCAACAACGAAGTTTCTGACTTGATCCCGATGAATAATCTTATCGTTTCTATTTAAGAACTTTGATGCCTTGCCGGAATACTGAATTATTAGGTTGAGTTTCTTCTTCATATTTCGATAGTTATAAGTTCTTCGTAGGCGACGACACGGCAATCCGGGTCTTTTAATTCTTCCTCAATGTCAGCCTGTTCTTCATCGGATACCGGGGCAAGATACCATTCATCACATTCACCTTCTATTTCTTCAGTTATCTCAAGATAATCCGGCGGGAAAGCTTTCAAGAAAGACAATATTTCCGCCTTGATGTTCTGGTCTTTGAGTCTCAATTTCAGTGTTTCCATCCGTCCCTCCTTATGTGGATTGCGGCACCTTCACAACTTATTGTCTTTATTTTACTCCAAAACCAATTTTTTGGCAAGGCAAAATGAGTTCAAGTTACCTGGGCACCGCATGGAAAACCCATGGCCGGCCGATCAAAATCTTGAAAAAATCATCAGTCATATTCAGGCCTTTGTTCTTAGCCGGCGTCAGCTCTTTTTGATCCGGCCGGTGTCGATCCATCCATTTTTTCTGTTGACATTCAATTTGAAATAAGTGTAACTTTATACTATGTATTCTGATTAATTAGAAGCGTCCCCGATCAGACCAACCCTATAACTGTGGAGAACCCTCCATGTCCCAAAAAGAAAACCTTGATAAACTTGCCCAGGAATTTGATCGTTGGAACGACAAAACCAAACAAGGCCTGGCTAAGCGGCCGGAACGAAAACCAGACTTTGTTAATACCTCGGGCATCCCTATCGACCGGGCATTCACGCCCCTAACCCAGCCCGATTTTGACTACATGGAGCAACTTGGCCTCCCAGGGCAGTATCCCTTTACCAGGGGAGTGCAACCAACCATGTACCGCGGGCAATTTTGGACCATGCGGCAGTACGCTGGGTTTGGCGATGCGGAAGAGTCGAACAAACGTTACCGCTTCCTCTTGGAGCAAGGGCAAACCGGATTGTCGGTGGCCTTTGACTTGCCCACCCAGATCGGTTACGACTCCGACCACGAACTGGCCCGCGGTGAAGTCGGCAAGGTCGGCGTGGCCATAGACTCAGTCAAGGACATGGAGATCCTGTTCAACCAGATTCCTCTAGATAAAGTCAGTACCTCCATGACGATCAATGCCCCGGCGGGCGTGCTCCTGGCCTTTTACATGGCCGTGGCCGACAAGCAGGGCGTGGCACCAGGAAAACTTACCGGGACCATCCAGAACGATATCCTCAAAGAATACTCCTCCCGCGGGACATATATTTTTCCGCCTCAACCGTCCATGCGGTTGATCACGGATATTTTTTCTTTCTGCACCCAGCACGTGCCCAAATGGAATACCATCAGCATCAGCGGGTACCATATCCGGGAAGCCGGGTCCACCGCGGTCCAGGAAGTCGCCTTTACCCTGGCCAATGGGATCGCCTACGTGGAAGCGGCCATTAAGTCCGGCTTGTCCGTAGACACCTTTGGCCCGAGACTGTCTTTTTTCTTTAATTCCCATTTGGATTTCCTTGAGGAAGTGGCTAAGTTCCGGGCCGCCCGGAGACTCTGGGCCAAAATCATGAAGGACCGCTTCGGCGCCAAAGACCCCAAGTCATTGTCCCTCAGATTCCATACTCAAACGGCGGGATGCACCTTAACCGCCCAGCAACCCAAAAACAACATCGTCCGGGTGGCCTTCCAGGCCATGGCCGCGGTCCTGGGTGGAACTCAGTCGTTGCACACCAATTCCATGGACGAGGCCTTGTCCCTGCCCACCCAGGAAGCGGCCCAAATCGCCCTGCGCTCCCAGCAGATCATCGCTTACGAAACGGGAGTCGGAGATACCGCCGATCCCCTGGCCGGCTCCTATTACGTCGAATATCTGACCGACCAGATTCAGACCCGGGCCGAGGAATATATCAAACGGATCGATGAAATGGGCGGGGCCGTGGCGGCCGTGGAAAAGGGTTACATCCAAAAAGAAATCCATGACAGCGCCTACCGCTACCAAAAAGACATCGAATCGGAACAACGGGTGGTCGTCGGCCAAAACCGATTCCAGATCGACGAACCGCCATTTAAAGATATCCTTCGGGTGGACCCGGCCATCGGCCGAAAACAAGAAGCCCGGTTGGCCGAGCTGAAGCAAGAAAGAGATAACGACGCGGTCAAACGCTCCCTGGCCACCCTCAAAAGCGCCGCGGCCGGAACCGACAATCTCATGCCGGCTATTTATGAAG
>JADFXY010000245.1:0-6937 GCA_015233355.1 Deltaproteobacteria bacterium
CCCGGCATGGGCAAGCAAATAAAAAAAGATGTGGAAGAGCTTATCACCACTCTTAAAAAAGACGTGCCCAAGTTGTTTGAAAGCGAGGAATACCTTAAGGCCAAGAAAGAAGTCCTGGTCACCTATGAGGAAAAGGCCAAGAAGTTTTTTAAAGATCTGGGGCAGCGGGTCAAGGAGCAAGGCTTTGCCCTGGTCGATGTCCAGATGGGGGGATATAAGCGGCCCGAGGTAGTGCCGATTGTGGACGAGCAGCCGGTCAACGTGGATCAACTTGAGGCAATGACCGAAAAGGGCCGGTTTCCTAAGGAAGAATTTTTGGCCATTAAGGCCAAACAGCAGGTCCTGCGGGAGGAGATTGACCGCATTTTTCTGGAAATGAAAGACATGCAGGAGGAGATGCAGAAGAAGCTGGAAGACATGGATCGGGTCATGTTTCTAAAAAGTACTTCCGCTTCCTTAACCGAACTGAGTGCTAAGTATGATCAGGAAAAGGTCCAGAAGTTCCTTCTGGATATGATTGATGACCTGGCTAAGAATCTGAGTATTTTCCGGCCGGCAGCCCAGCAGATGCCTGCCCCTGTGCCCGGAATGACGTTCATGCCCATGGCCTCGGACCAGGACAATTTTCAGCCTTATCAGATCAACCTGTTAGTCGACAATTCCGAGCAAAAAAGCCCTCCGATCATCATCGAAACCAATCCAACTTATCGAAATGTGTTTGGGGCCATCGAACGATCCGTTGACCGGTCCGGTCTGTGGCGGACGGATTTCATGAAGATCAAGGTGGGCGCTTTTGTGAAAGCCAGTGGCGGCTACCTGGTGATCAATCTGCTGGACGCAATTGTGGAACCCGGAGTTTGGCCGGCTTTGAAACGGTCTTTGAAGAATAACAAATTGGAGATTCAGACCTACGATCCTTTTTATCTTTTTACTACTTCCGGGCTAAAACCGGAGCCAATTGAGATAAATGTCAAGGTGGTGCTCATCGGGGATCCCTATATCTATCATCTTCTTCTGGCCTATGACCCGGATTTTAAAAAGATTTTTAAAGTAAGAGCCGACTTTGAAACCTCCATGAAAAAAGACGACGAGGCCATTAATCAATATACCAGATTCATCAAAGAAAAGTTAGCCGAGGAAAAAACCAAACCATTCGATCGCACCGCCGTGGCCGCTGTCGTGGAAGAAGGGGTCCGCATGACGGGCCGCCAGGAGAAATTATCCACCCGGTTCCATGAAGTGACCAATCTCATTCGGGAGGCCAATTTTTGGGCCGGCCGTAACGAGGCAGAGGTCGTCACCGAGAGACACGTCGATCAAGCTTTGGCCGCCAAAATCCGGCGGTCCGGCATGGTCGAAGAACATATTCAAGAGGCCATCGACCGGGGCACCATCATGATCGATACGGCCGGGGCGGTGGTAGGGCAGGTCAACGGCCTGGCCGTGTACGACATGGGCGAGTATTCCTTTGGAAAACCCAACCGAATCACCGCCACCACCTCCATGGGCCGGTCAGGAGTGATCAATATCGAACGGGAAGCGGATATGTCGGGTTCCACCCACAATAAGGGTGTGCTCATCCTGAGCGGATTCCTCCGGAAAAGATATGCCCAGGACAAACCTCTGACCATGAGCGCCAGTATCGCCTTTGAACAATCATATGGCGGTATTGATGGCGACAGTGCATCTTCCACGGAATTGTACGCCATCCTGTCGAGCCTCTCAGGGTTGCCCCTGCGGCAGGATCTGGCCGTGACCGGCTCAGTAAATCAAAAGGGAGAAATTCAACCTATCGGTGGGGTTAACCAGAAGATTGAAGGTTTTTTCGATGTCTGCAAAGCCAGAAAATTGACCGGGACGCAGGGCGTGGTCATCCCCCATCAGAACGTCTCCGACTTGATGTTGCGAAAAGATGTCGTCCAGGCGGTCAAGGAGAAAAAATTTCATATCTATCCGGTAAAAAGCATAGATGAAGGCATCCATTTGCTGACCGGGATACCGGCCGGCGAAATTAAAGCGGATGGAATTTACCCTGAGGGGTCGGTCAACGCCCTGGTTAATGCTAAATTGGTTGAATTGGCGAAAGGGTTGAAGGCATTTGGAGAATCCAAGGAAGATGAGGCCCCGAAAGCCAAGAAAAGCCGCAAGAAGGAAACGGCCAAGAATCCGACTAATTAACGGTCGTATGAAATATTTTTTCCTTGTGCATTGACAGCCGGTAGCCCGATAAGGGCGAATTAGGTCAGCTCGGAGCGACGGTTCTGAGGAAGGAGAAGACCATGTTTCATTTGATGGAGTGGCGGCGGGGAGAAATAGAACGACTTAAAAAGGAGATGGATGATCTGTTGGATCACATGATGAGTCGCCTATCGGAAGTTGGCTCATTTTGCCTTTTTCCGCCGCCGCCGACCGCAGATTTATCGGAGATGGAAGATAAGATCGTGGTCAGTCTGGACTTGCCTGATGTGGACGTAAATGATCTGGAAGCCATACTGGAAGGCGATGTACTGACCATTACCGGAAGAAGGATAGCTGAATGTGATACCGAAGAAATACCCGGGGAGGGACTTCAGTCGATGCGCTCCTATGGTGTCTTTATCCGCCGGGTTCCTATTCCGGCCAAGGTCTTATCTGAAGGAGTAAGTGCGGAATACAAAGACGGCCGGCTCCGG
Organism: Deltaproteobacteria bacterium; assembly: GCA_015233355.1. GTDB lineage: Bacteria > Desulfobacterota > JADFXK01 > JADFXK01 > JADFXK01 > JADFXK01. The sequence goes on from JADFXY010000245.1 coordinate 2,673, forward strand.
GTTACTTTACCCAAACTGAGTTCCGGGATCCCCAAAAAAATTCTGATCGAACATCCGTAAGTACCAAAATATATCCGCAGATTTCTCAGATGAACGCAGATGGAAAAGACCCACCGCCATATTTTGGCCCGAATCTGTGCAAGTCGGCGCAATCTGCGGATTTCATTACAGCCGTGCTAATCGCTTAGCATGCTCATCGGACTCAGGTTAACTTTAAGAGTCATTATTGTCCCTTTTTGATCCCGTCTCGGATTCAGGCAAGCGCTGCCCTGGGTCAGGGCGCAGGCTAAAAAATCAATTGTAACCGTTTTGAATCTAATTGGGCATGTCATATGCTTTTCAAGGACATTTTATCCCGACGCTTCGCCATGGCTTCATTCGGGAAGGGACTTCCATGTCGGTCACTGATAAAGAACAACCCGAAAGCGGTGATTCGGACCTCGTGACCAAAGACCCGCAACCGGTGGCCCGAACGCCGGAACCCGAAATTCGTGACGAGGCGCTCGATACGGAGTACGAGAAGGCCGAAAAAGCTCGGATAGAGAGTGAGAAGAGATATCGGGCCATTCTAGACAACATCGAAGAGGCTTACTATGAGACTGATCAACGCGGCAACCTGACTTTCTTCAACGAATCCTTGTGCCGGATGATCGGATTTACCAGGGCAGAGCTTTTGGGAATGAACAACCGGCAATTTATGGAACCGGGCATGGCCAGGCGGGCCTACCGCGCCTTCAACCAGGTGTACACGACCGGGGTACCGTCTCGCGCTGTAGATTGGGTTTTGATCAAGAAAGATGGTGAAAAATGTGTTGTGGAGGCTTCCGTCTCTTTGATCAAGGGCCCAGATGGTCAACCTGTCGGCTTTCGTGGTATTATTCGTGATTTGACCCACCACAAACGCACCCGGGCGGCCCTCCGCAGCATTGAAGAGAGAAATCGGACGATTCTAGACAGTAATCCCGACCCGGTGGTGGTATATGATCGGGAAGGCCGGGTGACTTATTTCAATCCGGCATTCGCTCGCACCTTTGGATGGACATTGGGGGATAAGTTGGGCCGGCGCCTGGATGAATTTGTTCCGAAGGAAAATTGGCCGGAAACCCTCATGATGATCAACAAAGTCAAAGCGGGTCAGAGCTTTTCAGGGATTGAGAGCCGGCGGCTGACCAACTGGGGTGAAATTATTCCCGTTAGTATCAGTGGCGCAGTTCACACAGACGATCAGGGGGAGATTATTGGAAGTGTAATCAATCTCAGAGATATTAGCGAACACAAGAAACTCGAAGCGCAACTGTTTCAATCTCAAAAGATGGAAGCCATCGGGCGGCTGGCCGGAGGCCTGGCCCATGAATTGAAGAACCGGATGTTTGTCATCACCGGGTATAGCCAGTTGTTATCGGGAGTTTTGGACGAGTTGGCGACTCACCGGCTGGATGATCGGCTTACCCGGGTCCGGGAAGATCTTTTGAATGTAATTCCGGAGATTAAGAAACGGGAGGGGCAAGGTGACTCCCCCATAACCAGCACTTTGGCCGGGTTGGCGGCCGACCTGGATGATCTAACATGGGATCTGGCCAAGCATCTGGCGGATACTATTGCTGAGGGACGAGATGGTTTGGGCGAGATTACTGCGAGCGTTGAACTGTCTGTAGAATTGATCAACCGGTTATTAAACTTTTCTTTTGAAGAAATGCTCAAATTAATAAATGTGGACCTAAACGAAGTAATTGAAAATATAGTCAAAATGCTCAAACTAACCATCGGCGAAGATATCGTTATCGAAACCAGGTTAGCCCGAGATCTGGCGCTGGTACGGGCAGACAAAAGCCTTATAGAACAGATTATTATGAATATGGCCATTAACTCTCGTGATGCCATGCGCCGGAAAGAAACCGGTTCAAAGCAGTTGATCATCAGCACCGAGAATGCGGTGACGGGTAAAAAGGGCATCCCTGGTCTGCTTGAACCCGATCAAGGGTTTGTCTGTCTGTCCGTGAGTGATCAGGGGGAAGGCATGAGTCCGGAAATCATCCCTCATATCTTTGATCCTTTCTACACAACCAAAGGATTTGAAGGGACTGGGCTGGGTCTGTCGGTAATCTATGGAATCGTCAAGCAACATCGTGGCTGGATAGATGTGGAAAGCAAACCGGGCCAGGGCACTACGTTCAAGGTTTACCTGCCCATGGCCGCCCCGACTCCAGTACTGCCGGACCACCGGACGATTATCTGATCTCTTGTCTTGACTGATGAATTAATTATTGACTTCCGGCTGGTTATATAGGAAAATATGATTAGAGAAAGGTGAGATGCGCGAACTTATGTCTATCTTATCCACGAAAGATTATGCCTATCAAGGAGGGTCATATGAATCGCTCTTTGAAAACTATTCGAGTTTCCCCAGTTGTTATCTTCATCCTTTTGCTGGCCGTCGTTTTGGTCTCGGGGCAAGATGAGCTAGCCACCGGGACGGCGATGAATTCTTCTACCTCGGCCGCAGATAATGCTCAAGGTGTGGCCGGGAAGACGGGACAGATAGAGTTGGTGCCGGCCGCCGCGACCGCGAATACCGCCTTGACCGACGGGGTGTGGCTAACCAATACCGGCCGGAGTGTTTATTTCCAAACCTACGACAATGGTGGGGCGATTCTCGTCAGCACCCAAGACGGGAAAATGATTATTGCCGCCTATGATGACCAAATCGTTAATAATACCTTTGACGGCGTAGATATCTACGGTGGGAAACTATATCGTTTCGTAATGGAATTTCAGTCGGCTATTTCCGCCAAATTGACCATCTACTCCCTGTCCTCCAGCGATACCAGGGGGGCATCGACTGAATCTTGTTCTCGGTTTGCTATCGCCTCGCCGGTTCGAGGCACTGACGGCATCTGGAAAGACAGCGCGACATCGATAGAGAACTTTTACGCCCAGACCTACACCGACGGCAGCATGATTATGCTCATAACCATGGACGGGCGCAATATCTCTGCCTACTACGACAGCATGATAGTTGGAAATGCTTTTGACGGACTGGATCTTTATCCTCAACATGTGAATCGGCTAGTGTTTCAGTTTAGTTCGGAGGACGCCGGAACAGCGACCCTCTTCGACTTGAGCCAGCACCCCATATCTTCCTGGGCGTGCTTTCATTCGTCCAAAACGGGCACTCCGCCGACTACTACCACTACCACCTTTCCGGCAACCACTACCACCTTTCCGGCAACCACAGTCAGCTCCACTACGGTGACCACGAGTACGGGGACGACCACGTCTACAGCTACTACTACCTCCCCGACCACTACCATCCCTTCCAATCCGACCCTTAAAGTCGACCGAGTCTGGACGGCGACTACCGAAGGAGGGGCGGAGGTCACCTCTTTTTCAGCGGGCAATTCCTTGTACTTCGAGATTCAGTTTACTGTCGGTAACTTACCTGCCGGGTCAACCGCCACGGCATTTTTGAGCGTGCCGGGGATATCCTCGTTGAATGACTCAGCCAGTGCGCAAATAAACTCGAATGGATCATATCGTCGCTATTTTATGAAAACCATTCCCAGCGGTACTGCCTCCAACACTTACAACTGGACAGGGACTATTTCGGTGTCTCCGGCGGGATTGACCGACCAGCGCACAAGTGCTTTCGCCGTCCAGGGGGGAGGGACCTATTGCTCTATTGATAGCCAATGTCCGACTGTCTATATCTCCTGCTCCTGCTATGCTGGTACCGTCCGAGCCTGCGCCAATGGCCTCTGTTTGAGCACTTCTGCGCAAATTTGCCCCCTACTTTGCGGTGGTCCGGGTCCGGGTCCGGGCACATGTCTATATAACTCTGATTGTCCTTATGTATACGTCAGTTGTTATTGCGGCTCCGGGTACGTCAGATCGTGTTATAACGGTTACTGCGAGACTGATTCGTTCTCATTGTGCCTTTCGTATTGTGGCGGTATCTTGGATCAGGACAACGCCGGGTCCACCATCAGCCGGGGAGATGGCATAACCATCCACCTCGATCCTCCATCCGATTCGGCCGGGCCCTTAATTTCAGGGTCAAAATGATCCGGGAGGATCAATCACCGATCATGAAAACGACCGGCACCGCAGGTTAATGCTTTCATCAGTAAATCATGAAGGAACCAGATTTGTTTAAATATCTTATGCCGCACCGTCTTATCTCGCACCGATGGTTACCAGTTAACAAACTACCCCGGATGACGATCGCCTTGTTAGGGCCGGCCCTGGTGGCGGTTTTGGTGTTTGCC
>JADFXY010000246.1:0-6937 GCA_015233355.1 Deltaproteobacteria bacterium
CTGCTGTTGAATTACGCCTCCTGTGCGCAAGATACCTCAGGTGACACTCACGGCTCGTCATTCTCACAAGAGCTGAGAAAACGGTCGCGAGGACCATCAGAGGCGAGGTTGGATTGGAAAGGTGAGATTTTGATTTCGGCCGGCTGCTACAGATCAATATCAGCAGATAAGATGGATAGATGGTGTTCTTTCTATACATGTTTAATCCGCAGATTGCACCGATTCGCGCAGATTAGAAAGTCCGTGGGGTTTTTTTTGATCTGCGTTTATCCGGGTAATCTGTGGATTCCTATTTACGCCAGCCCGCCATTTGTGTTAGAGAAATATACTGAATAATAAATCGTCCCATGAAACGGGGAGAGTGAACAATGCCCGACTCGATTGCCTTTGTTGAAGCGTTAACCCAGGCTCGCGACAAGCTGCTTGACACTAGTGCCAGGAACCGCCTTCTAAATTACAGAAAAAGCACGGCCAGAAGTATCACAATCGTCGACGAGTCGCTTGATCAGGTTTTTAAGACGCTGGTGGGTGAAGGTAAGGATATTGACATCATTCCCCTAATACCCGCTCCGTCAGATAATAAATTGACCGGTGAAGGTGAACGTAGCCTTTATTCTGTGAAGACCAACCGGCTGAATCCAGCCTTACCTATCATTGACCTCGGCCCTGAGTTCCCGAGTTCGGGGAAAAAGACAGATGAAAAAGACAACGATGGTCACTTGCAGGCTCTTGAAACTCCTGAAAGGTTGGAGCGGCTTTGTGCTAAACTCAAGCAAGATGCCCGGAATGCTATCGAAGAGACTGGCTGCAATATGTTGCACCTGGCCATCGGTTTCCTGGAGTGGTTCGAGAGTCCCGTTTCAGAGGAAAGCCGCCGAGCACCACTCATCCTGGTGCCGGTCCAGATCAAGAAAGACAAGCTCGATAAACAGACACAAACTTTTTCATATAAGCTGGCCTATACCCAGGAAGATCTGGAAAACAATCTTTCCTTAGCCCAGAAGCTGGACAGCGACTGGGGCATTAACCTTCCAGAATTAAAAGATAATTTTACTCCTGAGTCCTATCTTGAGGAAGTTGGTCAAAGGCTCGGCAACATACACCGCTGGCGGATTATCAGCGAAATGGCCATCGATCTCTTTAGCTTCGCCAAAATTGCCATGTTCAAAGATTTGGATGACAGTCGCTGGCCTGACGGTAGCAAATTGATTAATAATTTATCGCTGAACCAAATCCTCGTCGGCGTCGAGACAAAGGATACCTCAACTGAGTTGTCGTTCGGAGAGGAATACCATATCGACCTGGACGGCAGGGCGCGTCAAACCACTTTGATCCTACCCGCAGATAGTTCCCAGCACTCTGCTATTATTGATGCTTTGTTCACGCAGGGCAACCTTGTTATAGAAGGTCCTCCAGGCACTGGAAAATCCCAAACAATTTCCAATCTCATTGCCGCCGCTCTAGACCAAGGGAAGACCGTTCTCTTTGTGGCCGAAAAGATGGCAGCTCTTGAGGTTGTCAGAAAACGCCTGGACGATGTCGGTCTGGGAGACTTTTGCCTTGAGTTGCATAGCCACAAGACTCAGAAGGGTAAACTGCACGAGGACGTCAAGAAACGAATTAACACCACATACCATGATGCCCATTCTCTTGATCTAACGTTACGGGACCTGGAAACAGAACGACGAAAACTCATGGCGTATTCAGATATACTTAAGCAGAAGGTCGGTCCTAGAGGTGAACAGATCTGTGAATTGTTTTGGGTCACCGAGAGATGGCGACTACAGGGCAGCGAAGGCTCTCATCTTTTCAGGATAGATAATGTCAATAATTTGCAGTGGGATGCGATCAACCCAAACGCATCAACTCTGCATGACATGGCCCGTCTTCGAGGTGAGCTGTCTAATCAGGCCATTGAGAGCTGGAAAGGTTTTCAGGCTGTAAAAATATACTCAAAAGACAAGAATGAGGTTCAAGAAAATTTCACTGAGATATACGAAGTAACCAATGAGGTAATGAACCAGATCAACGTCATGAATATCGAACATCAAATGCCGGTGGAAGGGACTCTTGCTCAACTCAAAAACCTGATCAAGACTTGTAACGAAGTCTTTAACGATATTCCAGATGGTTATATATCAGAATTGGGTAAGATTTTCTTGGACACACAAAGTATTAAGCTACTTGAGTATGTTAACACAGAGATCAACAAATTTCGTGAGTTCTCAAAGCAAGCATTCTATATACTGCCACGAAGAAATACAGTACCATTAGAAACACTGCGAAACTTATTTGACTTGCTCGCAAGGTTAGAGGACGCAGGCATAAACGATATAACATTCCAGGATATTCAAGAGAGACATGATGCATTACTGATCTGTGCGAAGGATATTCTGGAACTTGAGGACAAGTCGCCACATTTGACAAGGTTTTTTGCCTGTCCGACACCGTCAATAAGAGAATTTGGAATGGCGGTTTCAGTTTCTGGTCACCTCAGGAATATTCCGTCAGACATCACTTGGATTTCATACCCAAATCTCTGTGAAGACCGTACGTCAGAAGTCTATGAACGCGCCAAAAAGACGTTCGAGATATTATCATCTCGGGTTAATACGCTCTACTGCTATTTTAGTAAGTCACTTATCCCCGCTCCGGAGGAACTCAAACAGAACCTCATGAAGCTTAGGCAGCTTAGACAATCATTTCTAAGATTTCTAAAGCCTTCGTATTGGAAACTCAAGTCAGTTGTTGCGGCTTATCTGGCACATGATGTCAAATTTGATGCCAATGAAGTTTGCGCCCGCATCGAGGATGCGCTGGAATTATTCGATGAGATTAACCGATATGATTGTTCAAAAGAGTATCAAAGCCTACTTGGTCCAAATTTTAGTGGAATGAAAACCAATTGGAATAACCTTGAGGCCGGTGTCTTGTGGTGTCAAAAACTTACGGAAATAATGAAATCCTCATCCCGAGCCATTAAAATCATGTCTAAAGTATTTGATGATCGCGAAAAAATTATTGGCTTAGGCATGGAACTAAGGAAAATTCTTGAACGCCTAACGTACTCGACGAAAAAAGCACATGAGCCATTCAAGGCAGAGGACAGCCCCAACACTGTGCTGATAGACATTGCGTCGCGAGAACGTGAGTTTAGAGAAGTCCTAAACCAGGTCAAACAGTTAGGTATTTCTTTCGATAGAACAATTTTGGAATTGAAGGCAAGTTTGAAAGCTCATTTCTCTTCCACCGACGTCGCCAAAAAGATATCAGAAGACAGGTCAATAGGTGACCTTAATCGGCAACTCACTCACGCCCTAGGGTCATCTTACAAAGGGCTTGGTGTTGATATCCAAAAATTTTTGGCTGTGGCCAATTGGGTCCAACGCGTCGTTGAGTCTGGTAATTGTACAAATGAATTAGTGAGATGGATCGTCGAAAAAAATACCGTTGATCGAATAACCCTGCTTCGAGATGTGGTAGGGCTATCTAAAACATTTATTCCTCGCTTTGACGCATTTGTAAGAAGCCTGGAAGCCTACGGCCGGGTCGATTTCCAATTATTTTTTGGCGCCGAATACGATGCATGTAGTTTGGAAGCCATTGCAGACAAGATTGGAGGCTGTCTGCATAATTTTCCTTACCTTGTGACATGGAGTGATTACTGCAGGCACTGCGACCAGGCTTTGGATGCCGGGTTGGCGCAGTTCGTCAAAGCCATCGACCATGGAGACTTATCGGCGAAAAACACCCGACCATCATACCTATTTGCCGTCTACAACTGCATTGTCCGGGAACTCCTGACGGCCCATCCTCTATTGAATAACTTCACCCGCACTGGTTATGAAAACATTGTCAAATGTTTTTCAAACCTTGATCAGGACATTCTCAAGAATGTGCACAAGAGAATCTCACACAAGGCTTCACAAAGACCTGTGCCCGCCGGCGTCGGCACTGGCCCGGTTGGAAACCATACGGAAAAAGCTCTTATTGATAGGGAGATAAGCAAGATTAAACGTCATATCCCGATACGCCAACTAGTCCGACGGGCGGGGCGTGCCCTCCAAACCCTCAAACCCTGCTTTATGATGAGTCCTTTGTCGGTGGCTCAGTATTTAGACCCCGGAAGTATACACTTCGATCTGGTGGTCATGGATGAAGCATCACAACTTAAACCTGAAGACGCCTTGGGCGCAATTGCCCGAGGGGCTAAACTAATCGTAGTGGGCGACCCAAAACAGTTGCCGCCAACGAGCTTCTTTGATAGAGCAGATCGGACAAATGACGATGAGGATCTGATTTATGCGGTCAGCGAAGCAGAGTCTATTTTGGAGCGCTGCATACAAGTTTATCCGGCGCGACGGCTGCGCTGGCATTACCGGTCCGAGCACGACAGCCTGATTAAGTTTTCCAACCACACATTTTATAGTGACCGACCCCTATACGTCTTCCCTTCTCCTTGTAACTCGAACCGAGGATATGGTGTTAAGTTCAATTATATTCAAGGAGCGAAATACCACCAGGGGACCAACCTTGTTGAGGCTCAGGCCGTTGTGAAGGCCGTCGAACACCACGCCAAGCATTTCTCCAATGTTAGCCTGGGCGTTGCCACCTTCAATCTCAAGCAAGCTGAGATAATTCTTGACCTTCTCGAGTCCAAGCAAAAGGAAAATCCGCTTCTCGAAAAATGGATCCGAGAGTCCACCGAAAAGGTCGAGCCATTCTTTGTCAAGAACCTTGAAAGCGTGCAAGGTGACGAACGAGATGTCATCTTTATTTCTGTGACTTATGGCCCAGACCAGGCTACCGGCAAGGTATTTCAGCGGGTTGGGCCGATTAATACCGCCAATGGTTGGCGGCGGCTGAATGTGATTTTTACGCGGGCTAAACAACGGGTGGAACTTTTTAGCTCGATACGCTCCAGTGACGTACTGCTGCCACAGACCGCCAGCAGGGGCGTTACTGCGCTGAAGGCTTACCTCGAATTCGCCGAGACCGGCTTCTTACCTGATTATGGCATCACCACGCCCGGCGCCGAGCCCCAGAGCCCTTTCGAGGTTTCGGTCATTGAGATATTGAAGCAGTACGGCTACCAGACATCTCCTCAAGTGGGAGTGGCCGGATTTGCAATTGACATCGGCGTGCATCATCCTGACTGCGAGAATGACTTTGTTCTCGGGATTGAATGCGATGGAGCAACTTATCATTCTGCCAAGTCGGTTCGTGATAGGGATCGTCTCCGCCAGGAGATACTTGAAAAGAAAGGTTGGAAAATTCATCGCATCTGGTCAGTCGATTGGTTCAAGAATCGTGATAACGAGATCAACCGGCTATTGACCGTCGTGCAAAAGGCCATTAAGGGTTACGCACCATCGACTTCAGGCCCATTTCAACAGAGTACGAGCGGAAGGCTAAGCCCAAATAGAATGAGCAATTAATAACTCACGACCACTCTTCCCGTGTATTATTTACCTTTTCTCTCCTGCCGTAAAAACAGGCTACAAATTAATTACTTTTGGCGTTTATATGTAACAACCATCGATTTATGTTATTGAACTACAGGAAAAATAAGCCATCATGTGGGACGGTGATCTAAAATAATGCCGGACTCGCCGGCCGGTGCCGAAGCCCTGTCCCATCGAGGCCAAACTACTTGACACCAGCGCCGGAAACCGTAGCACCCTTTGGCACGGAAGAGGCGCCATTCATGAAGGAGAAGGCCATGCATACGCCAACGCAGGAGAGTATGCTCATCGAACCAGGGCAGGCCTGGGAAGTGGATTTTTTTCGGCCGGAAGATGCCGCTGGTGTGGTCAACTTATTTCTAACCGTCTACGGCCGGGAATATCCGATCAAAACATTCATTCAACCGGATCGCCTGATCGAAGAAAACGCCGACCGACGGACCATTTCCACCGTGGCCCGGACACCCAAAGGTGATATCGTCGGGCATACGGCCTTGTTCATCAGCGGCCCCTGGGAGGAAATTTATGAATCCGGGTCTGGGGCGGTACTACCGGACTACCGCGGTGGGCACGGCATTTTCACCCAACTGGTTACCCACAACTGTGTTACCGCGGCTGAAAAATTCGGGGTGGCGGCCGTCATGGGTGAATCTGTGTGCAACCATATCTTTACTCAGAGGGTGGCGAACAAACTGAAAAACATCTCCTGCGCCCTGGAAGTGGACCTGATGCCGGCCGCGGCGTATGAGAAAGAAAAAAGCTCTGCCGGCCGCGTCGCGGCTCTCATGGGTTTTATGACCAAAAAGCCCCGGCCTCAGCTCATTTATTTGCCGGCCAGTTATGAAAAACAATTACGGTTGATTTACAGCCACTTCGATGATGAGCGAAGTTTTACTCCGTCGGACGGGGACCTGCCCGATGATGTCGGAACGAATATCAAAACTCAGGTTTTTGATTTCGCCCAGGTGGCTCGGCTGGCTGTGTTCGAGGCCGGGGCTGATTTTGTGGCTGCTCTGATTCGGGAAGAGGAGGCAGCCCGCAGCCGGGGGATGGTGGTCATCCAGGTCTGGTTAAAGCTATCCTGGCCGTGGGTGGGCCGGACCGTGGCCGAACTCCGTCGGCTGGGTTATTTTTTGGGCGGGGCCATGCCCCGGTGGTTTGACGATGACGGTCTATTGATGCAAAAAATAATCGGCCGGCCCAACTGGGCCGGGATGAAAATCGAGTACGACTGGAACAAAGAACTGGTCGCCCTGGTCGAAGCTGATTGGTCCGAGGTTACCGGTCAAGAATAATTTGCGGAGGTGATACATGCAATGTGCCAGATGTCAGGAGACGATTGAAGAAATGGAAGCCAGGGAAATGCACGGGCAGACTCTTTGCGAGGATTGCTACATGAGCGCGCTTTCCCCAACCCGGACCTGTGACCCCTGGGCCGTTCATTCGGCCAAGAATCGATTGAAAGGGCAGGG
>JADFXY010000247.1:0-6917 GCA_015233355.1 Deltaproteobacteria bacterium
TTCGGCCGGACCGGCTTTTGAAGGCGGCGGAATCAAGAATGGGATGCGGGCCACAGACGGCGCCATTGAAGACCTGCTGATCAACCCCAAGGACTTCGAGCCCATGGTGGCCACGGTGAACATGAAGAAGCCCAAGGGCATTTGTGGCTCAGGCCTGATTAATGCCGTGGCGGCTATGTTTGAAACCGGGTTACTAAGCCAGTCGGGCAAATTTGACACGGATGTGGATACCCCCCGGATCAGAGCCGGGGCCGATGGCATGGAATACGTCATGGTCTGGAAGGAGAACACTCAAACCGGACAAGACCTGGTCCTGACCGAAGTGGACATAGATAACCTCATCCGGGCCAAAGGCGCCATGTTTGCCGGATACGTCACCTTACTCGAAGGCGTGGGGCTATCTATTAACGATATAGATCAAATTATTATCGCCGGCGGCTTTGGCCGGTATATCAACCTGGAAAAGGCCATCACCATCGGTCTGCTCCCGGAACTGCCTTTGTCCAAATACACCTATGTGGGGAATGGCTCTCTGCTCGGGGCCAGGCTAATCGCTCTGTCTAATCATCTCCGGGTGGAAGTGAGTTCGGTGGTCTCCAAGGTGACCAATTTTGAGTTAAGTGAAAATCCGGCCTATATGGATTACTACATCGCCTCATTGTTTTTACCCCACACGGATAGGCGATTTTTCCCCGGCATTTATAGAAAAATGGCGATATAGCCGATCTGCTTCACCTGGCATCCGGGAGGACGTTAGACTGAAACAGGTTTTCAAACACTGAATACTTGCTCGGTTGACTCCCGCCCCGGCCTTCAAGCGCTCTCCATCGCGGCAACGACCCCCAAGGCTTTTTCATAACTTTGGCGTAATAAGACAAAAGCGTTCTGATCACCACCGAGATCAGGGTGTAACTGCTTTGATTTAAGACGAAAGGCCCGCTTGATGTCTCGGATTGTGCAGGGCTGGGTCAAGCCCAGCACGGCCAAAGGAGTAGCCAGGTGAGGGATGGCACTCAATTCCTCCCCGAAGTCGGGATGGTCAGGGGAAACGTAAAGAGCCAGGCCCAGGTCTTCAATCTTGACATAGCCTCTGGCCTCCAGTTCCAGCCGCCGGAGCATCCAGGTCTTCACACCCAAGTCACGAAAATCGCCGAATAAATTTCGCTCCTCCCGCCACGCCTCCTCTTCCACGAAGATGAACCGATCAGTTTTCTTGACTACCCGATGTTTGCAAGTCTTCGGGCCGTCGGCGGACGGTTCATGTCGATACAAAAATTCCATAGCCGGTGTTTCCGAATCAGGGTTTGCTTCGGTGGTCTTGGCCCTGGCGGTTAACTGAGCCAGATATCGTTCCGCCCATTCTGCGCCGGAAAAATGGTACAGGCACTCTTGATGCCGACTGGTCATTTTCCACAGGCACAGCAGAGTATTCCCGGTAACATGATTCGTTATTTTCTCCAGAAAGTAGTCCGGAAAACAGTCCGGCTTGGTCACTCCAATGGCCTGGCGGCCGAATATCTCAGCCTCCTCCCTGGTTGGAGCGTAGCCATAGGCCAGAGATTCCGGTATTCCATCAGCGTGGCCACGAACCTGACTGAGGGACGCCCAGGCCGCCCAGAACCATCTGAATCCATCGGCCTGGCAAACACTGTAAAAGGCCTCGGTACCCTGGGGATTACGCAAGTGATCCTCTTCAATGTACCGGCCGGCCAGGGCCTCCAATTGCTTCTCGGTCACAAAAAAGAACTGCCCCATCGCCTTCTCCTCAGCCGCGTGGTCTAGCCCCAGGTCGGTAGATCAACGTCAATGATGAAAGCCGGCGTGTCCGGTTAAATACTGAGGATCCGGAAGGCGATCAAGGTTTCTCTTGCTTGTTGCCGTTGCTTCTACCTAGGGTGTCATTGTTATCCGCGGCCTGAGGGTATCATTACCGCAACTTTTTGGTTTGTTCAACCAATTTCTTGACCGAGGCTCCTTTGCCTCTAAAAAGAAACAAAATACAAGCGCGTTAACCGACCCGGACGACTCCGGAATTAAATCCGCAGATTACGCAGATGAACGCAGCTTACGGAAATCAACAAGTACATGTGATTATTCGTCTTTTTTAATCTGTGCAAATCGGTGTAATCTGTGGATTGAACCATGGCCCTTGATGCTAATCGCTTAGCATACTCGTCGAACTCAGGTTAATATTAATAAATAAGTCTGTTGGACTAATTTGACGGGGACTGAAAAAGTTATTGACAAATCAGAATAGTTAATGTATTAACTATTAACGTCTTATCTGTTAATGCTTAAATGTTAATCGGCACATCATGACAAACGGAGGTCAACCGTGGACGTAAGAGAAAAATTGTCCCAGGTGGTCGGAGCCGACGTCTTCTTCGATGACCCAACTACATTGCAGACCTACGCCACAGATTACAGTTACGCCCCCGCAGGGGTACCCAACTGCGTCGTGAAGCCTGGGAGTTCGGAAGAGGTCTCTCAGGTTATCAAGCTCTGCAACGAAAACAGCATCCCGGTCGTACCCTGTAGCTCCAAGGTCCATTTCTATGGCGCCACCATCCCCAAAGAGGGCGGTGTCCTTCTCGACATGTCCCGAATGGACAAAATCCTGGACATAGACCCCGACAACCGGCGGGTCAGGTTCGAGGCCGGCGTGACCTGGGACAAGCTCACAACGGAACTGAGAAAGAAAGGTTTCCGTGTCATTATGCCCCTCACCCCGCCGGCTGAACGGTCCGTCCTGACCGACTTCCTGGAGCGGGAAGAGCCGACCAACCAGGTGTACGATTACGGCGAGCCTTTAGAAGCCATGGAGGTCGTCTGGCCCACCGGTGAAATCTTCAGTATGGGTTCGGCCAGCGTGAACGGCTACCCCGACTCCCCTTCGAAGGGGGCCAATCCCTCGGGGCCGGGCCTGGATTTTTACCGGTTTTTTCAGTGTGCCCAGGGAACCATGGGCGTGGTCACCTGGACCAACCTGAAAATTGAATCCATTCCGAAGATAGACAAGGTCCTCTTTGCCCCCATAAACGATCTAAATTATGTCACTGATTTCCTATATAGAATCCTACCACGACGGATCGGCCAGGAGGTCTTGCTCTTGAACAACGTTGATCTGGCCGCCATCCTGGCCCAGGACTGGCCCGGTGACTTTGAGAAACTTAAAGCCTCTCTCCCGCCGTGGACCCTAATTCTAGTCATCAGCGGTCTGTTGAGACGGCCCGAAGAAAAGATCGCCTATGAGGAGAATTTCCTGGCCCAGGTGATCAAAAATGAGTTCCAGAATATTCGGCTGGAGGAGAATATTCCGGGGATTCCGGGTGTCAGAAAAACGATTTTGCACATCCTCAGAAATCCCTGGCCGGCGGATACACCGCACTGGAAAAATCGGATAAAGGGGGCCTGCCAGAGTCTCTTTTTCCACACCCGGCCGCTCAAGGCCCAGGGCTTTGTGACCATGGTCGAGGCCATCGCGGCCAGGCATGGCTACCCCATCAGTGATATCGGGATGTACATCCAGCCGATGGAACACAATCGAGCCTGCCGGCCGGAGTTCAACTTCTTCTACGATCCCGGTAACGAGCAGGAGAAGCAGGCCATTCGCTCCCTCTACCAAGAGACGGCGAAGCTTCTGCTCCAGGAGGGGGCGGTGTTTACACGACCTTACGGGGATCTGGCCCCAATCGTTTACGAACGGACCGCTTCCTATGCCACACACCTAAAACGGTTGAAGAAGGTATTCGATCCGAACAACATCATGAATCCTTCGAACTTGTGCTTCTAGGGAGATGAGACAATGGCTGATAAACAGCACGTCAGGTATTACAAGCCAAAATCCGACTTCGGTCTTGATATCAACGATATTCAGAATTTCGTCTATGACATGAGCCGGTGCATCAAATGCAAAGGTTGTACCTGGGTGGAACATACCTATATGCCGGGGGCGAAGTTCATGACCCGCTGCCCCAGCGCCGAGAAGTTCCAGTTCGATGCCTACGGGGCATACGGAAAAATGAGAATCGGTCACGCCATGGCCGAGGGCCTGCTGGACTGGAACGAGAAGGCCCTGGAGGTCGTGTATGCCTGCACGCTTTGTGGGGCCTGCGATGTTGGGTGCAAGCGGAACCTGGATCTGGAAATCGAGCTTAGTCTGGAGTCGCTCCGGGTCAAGGCGGTCAAAGACGGTGTCGGCCCCATGCCGGCTCATAAAAAGATCGCGGACAACATTGCCCGGACGCACAACATGTACGGAGCCCCCAAGGAGAACCGAACCGCCTGGATTACCGAGGGGATCAAGCCGGCTGAAAAAGCGGAAGTGCTTTACTTCGTGGGTTGCACCGCGTCCTATGTGAATAACGAAATCGCCCGGTCCACCGCCAAAATTCTGAAGGCGGCCGGCACGGACTTCATGCTCATGCCTGAGGAATGGTGCTGCGGCAATACGCTGTTTTCGGTCGGGATGATTGACGAGGCCACGGCCCTGGCCCAACGGAACGTCGATGAGGTCCGCAAAACCGGAGCCAAAACGCTTCTGACCAGTTGCGCCGAAGGATACCGGATGTGGAAAGTCGATTATCCCAAGCTGCTGAATATCTCCACCGAGGCGCTGGGCTTCCAGGTCCTCCATCTCGTGGAGTATGCCGATGAGATGATCAAAAACGGGGCCTTAAAAATGACAAAGCCCTTTGAAACCCGGATGACCTATCACGATTCCTGCAGCCTGAGCCGGTTGAGCGAACCCTGGACCCCGTACGAAGGCAAACGAGGCTGGATGGGGTGTGTCGAACCCCGTTTAAAGAGACGGCGCGGCACCAATGGGATCTACAGCCAGCCCAGAGACATCCTTAAGGCCATCCCCGGTGTCCAGCTCGTGGAAATGCCGCGGATGCGGGAGAACGCCTTTTGCTGCGGCGCCGGTCGAGGAGTCAAGGAAGCCTTTCCTGATTTTGCCAATTGGGCGGCCAGGCATCGGTTGGAAGAGGTGAAAGAGATCGGGACCGAGACATTGGTATCGGCCTGTCCCTGGTGTAAAAACAACTTTGCGCAGGCCGCTAAAGCGGGCCGCGACGATATGCAGGTTCTGGATATCTCGGAAGTCATCTGCGCATCGATCGAAGGTTAGGGGTGAGGAGGCAACATATGGCCATATCCAAGGAAATCTATAAAACGTTAGAGTCGGTTGTCGGCCCTGAGTTCATCTCCGACGACCCGGTGATCTGCGAAGGGTATAGAAGCGGGCCCGGCGGGTACGAGAACGGGTTGGGTTATGAACGGGTCATGACCAAAATCGCGGGATGCGTCATCATGCCCAAGACAACGGAGGAAGTCCAGCGGATCGTAAAAATCTGCTATCGCAACGACATCCCCTATGTTCCCTACAGCACCGGTTTCTATGGACCACGCTCCCATCCTCATGTGGAGGATGCCCTGCTGATCGATCTAAAGCGGATGAACGATTTTATCCTGGATGAGAAGCATTTCTATGTCGAGGTCGGCCCAGGCATGGTCTACTCGCCCATCCAGGAAGAGTGCATGAAGCACGGGGCCTATGTCGTCATCGGCGGGGGTGGGGCCCAGGCCTCGGCCATAGCCAATCTGATCGGCGACGGCTGGTCCCCCTTAAGCCACCGGATCGGGCTCCCGCACAGACGCATCCTCGGCACTGAAGTGGTTATGCCGGACGGTGAAATCCTCCGAATGGGCTCCCTGGCCCAGGGGGACGACGCCTTCTGGGGTGAAGGTCCCGGCCCTGATCTGAGAGGTTTGCTGCGCGGCTATACCGGTCTGCGCGGCTGCCTGGGGATTGTCACCAGGATGGCCATCAAGACCCTTCCTTTTCAGCCTGAACGTCTGGAGCCGACGGGTATTTCGCCCAACACGGCCCTCCTCCTGCCGGAAAAACGCATCAAGTGGATGAACTTCACCGTGCCGTCAAAGGATGCCCAGGTCAAAGCGATGAAAAATATCGGTCACGCCGAGATAGCCGGAGCGGTCACCAAAGTGCCCCTGTTCTGGCGGGCTATCGCCAAGGCGGAGTGCAAGGAGGAGTTCTGGGATATCTGGAGCAAGGAAAACGCGGACACCGTGGCCAATTTTTTTATCGTGCGGGTGCTGCTCATTGGTTACACCTCTGAGGAGCAGATGGAATACGATGAACGGGTGCTCATGGATATCATGACCGAAGTCGGGGGCATTGCCCGCCGGACCAAGCCGACCGACGAATCCTGGATCAAGAACGCCGATTCCGCCGGGATGTGGCTCATGTGCGGCGGATACGTCTCGGTAGACTATGTCATCGAAACCCTGTCTCAGGCGCCCGAGCACGGTCCAGCCTACGCAGAACTGAAAAAGAAATATACTCCGCCTCTGATGCCCGACTACGGTGATCCGGGTTGGTTCCAGAGCTTTGAGTTGGGCCACCAGGGCTACTCAGAATTCCTGGTCTATTGGGATCAGGATGACAATACCGACCCGGTGGACCAGTTCTACCTGGATACCTCAAAGATGAATATCAAGAATCGCTTCTACACCTCCTTACTGGGTCCTCACCAGCCCCTCTATCTGACGGGACCGAAGTACGGACCCAATTATCATGAGTTCTTGCTCAAGGTGAAAAACGAGTTCGATCCTAAATGGAAATCACATCCGCCGGTTCCTTTGGCCCACGACGTCTTTGTGGAACGGGCCCCGTGGATGCACCATATGAAGGATTGGGAATCCCCGGCCGATCTGGACAAATAACCGGTTCAACGGACACCGGACCCACGAAGAGGGCAAGGCCGAGCGGGCGGGTATCGGTCACTTATCGCCTACCGATCCGGTGAACGAGCAGTGTTTCTTTATGGCTTTGCCAAAAACGAACGAGACAACATCGAAAATAACGAACTGGAGACGCTGCGGGAAATGGC